>CANBRV010000114.1 GCA_947372005.1 Comamonadaceae bacterium
CTAAACAACCTTGGCTAAGCGCTTAATAAAATAATTTGATATAGTACCATCGTACTATGTTAAAATCAATTCGCTCTCAAGTTTTCACTTGCCGTTAGCGAATTAATTATGAACATTTACCTTATCGACGGACACCCACTTATCCGGGAGGCTTTGGGCATCCAGATTAGACGTTTGGCTCCAACTGCAACAATTCATGAAGCTGGAAATTTAGGTGAATTTGCCGCTCAAAGCACGGCCCATGGCGCACCAGACTTAATCGTCACGGAATTAGCCCTCTCTGATTCTTCGGGTTTGGGCTGCATTGCCCAACTAAAAGCATTGCACGCACGTTGCCCGTTAATTATTTTTACGCAAGGCTCGGCTGCTTTATTAGAAGATGCCGCCATTCAAGCTGGTGCCGACATCTTTATCCAAAAAACGACATCTATTAACGATCTCAGCTCTGCTCTGCGTGCTATTGTGGCGGCTGATACCACGGTTGACACACAAACAGGCGACGGCACAAAGAAGTTGTCGCGCCGTCAAAAAGAGCTGATGCTGATGTTGAATCAAGGTTTAAGTAATCGCGATATTTCTGTAAAAATGGACATTAGCGAGCACACCGTCAAAGTTCACCTGTGGCGTTTATTCCGAAAATTAGGCGTCAATAGCCGTACACAAGCGTTGGCATTTGGTCGCGCAAATGGGCTGGTTTAATCAACCGCTCTAGCACTCGATAAAATCGAGGGCTTATGACCATATCTGCTTCAAAATCTCCCCTCACTTTTCAACAAATCATCCTTACTTTGCAGTCCTATTGGGCTGACAAGGGATGCGCCATGCTTCAACCCATAGACATGGAAGTTGGCGCAGGCACCAGCCATACAGCAACCTTTCTACGCGCCCTAGGCCCCGAGCCTTGGAAGGCCGCATACGTGCAGCCTAGCCGCCGCCCTAAAGACGGACGCTACGGCGAAAACCCGAATCGCTTGCAGCACTACTACCAATATCAAGTGGTCTTAAAGCCCGCGCCTGCCAATATTCTTGATCTGTACCTCGGCTCGTTAGAAGCCCTAGGGTTTGATCTCAAAAAAAATGACATCCGCTTTGTCGAAGACGACTGGGAAAACCCCACGCTAGGCGCATGGGGACTGGGCTGGGAAGTGTGGCTCAACGGCATGGAAGTCACGCAATTCACCTACTTCCAACAAGTTGGCGGCATCGACTGCAAACCCATCACAGGCGAGATTACGTATGGCCTAGAACGCCTTGCGATGTATCTGCAAGAAGTCGATAACGTCTACAAACTCAAGTGGACAGAAGGACTGAGTTACGGCGACGTTTATTTGCAAAACGAACAAGAGCAATCGGCTTACAACTTCGAGCACAGCGACGCGGATTTCCTGTTCACTGCGTTCACAGCGCACGAGAAACAAGCTAAGCACTTAATGGAACAACAGCTTGCGCTGCCTGCGTATGAGCAAGTGCTCAAGTGCGGCCACACCTTCAATTTGCTAGATGCACGCGGCGCCATCAGCGTGACCGAACGCGCCGCCTACATTGGCCGCATCCGCAACATCTCCCGCGCCGTGGCGCAAAGCTACTACGACTCCAGAGCACGCCTTGGCTTTCCTATGGCAAGCCGCGAACACGCCGAGCAAGTCCTCGCGCAGATTGCCGCGACCCAAGCCGCGGGAGCAAAAAAATGAATAACATGACGCAAAATTTATCGTCCTCGAATCTTTTAGTGGAATTGTTTGTTGAAGAACTCCCTCCGAAAGCCCTCAAAAAACTCGGAGATTCGTTCTCGCAAACCCTACTTGCTCAACTACAAAACCTAGGCCTCGCAAGCGCTGCGAGCGAGGTCACTGCCTATGCCACACCACGCCGCTTGGGCGCACGCATCACGAACGTTGCTAACAAGGCCGCTGATAAGGCCGTGCAGCAAAAACTAATGCCAGCAACTGTGGGTTTAGATGCGTCGGGTAATACCACGCCAGCACTGACTAAAAAACTCCAATCACTTGGCGTCGCAGCGGATGCTGTTGCAGCTGCCGTCAGTGGCTTAAAGCGCGTCTCAGACGGCAAAGCTGAAAACTTGGTTTATGAGGCTACCGCCCCGGGAGCCACGCTGGCTATGGGCTTGCAGCAAGCCCTTGCAGAGACGATTGCTAAATTGCCGATTCCAAAAGTCATGACGTACCAATTGGCAGATGGCTGGACGGACGTGAAGTTTGTGCGTCCCGTACACAGCTTGATTGCGCTGCACGGTACAACTGTTGTACCAGTCACGGCGCTTGGCATCACAGCCAGCAACACCACACAAGGTCACAGGTTTGAAGCCAAACAATCACTCATTACCATCAACAATGCGGATTCGTATGAAGCGCAAATGCTGCATGAGGGTGCTGTCATTGCCAGCTACGCGACACGCCGGAAAATGATTGCAGATCAACTCGCCAATGCTGCAAGCCAAGCAGGGCAAGGCCTGCAAGCCATTGAAGACGAAGCATTGCTCGACGAAGTGAACTCTCTGGTCGAACGTCCGAATGTTCTCACCTGCGAATTCGAAAAAGAATTTTTAGACGTACCGCAAGAGTGCTTGATTTTGACCATGAAGGCGAATCAAAAATACTTTCCGCTGTTGGATGCCAAGGGCAAGCTATCAAACAAGTTTTTGCTAGTCAGCAACATAACGCCCAGCGATCCAAGCGCGGTTATCGAAGGCAATGAGCGCGTGGTGCGCCCTCGCCTGGCCGACGCAAAATTTTTCTTCGATCAAGACCGTAAAAAGACGCTGGAGTCGCGCGTGGAAGGCCTCGCCAAAGTCGTTTATCACAACAAGCTCGGTACACAAGGCGAGCGCACCGAGCGCGTGACCGCCATTGCTCTTTCTATCGTCAAAATGCTGCGCGAAGCAACGCTGCCTTACACTGCGGACGACAAAGACCACTTCGACGTATTGGCAAGCAAAGTCGGTGAAGCCGCACGACTCGCCAAAACCGATTTGGTGACCGACATGGTGGGCGAGTTCCCCGAGCTGCAAGGCATCATGGGCGGCTACTACGCACGGCACGACGGGCTGCGCGACGGCGTGGCGATTGCGATTGAAGACCACTACAAGCCGCGATTTGCGGGTGATGCGCTGCCGCGCAACCACACGGGTACGGTTGTAGCACTTGCCGACAAATTGGAAACGCTGGTCGGCATGTTTGGCATTGGCAACTTGCCCACGGGAGACAAAGACCCTTATGCCTTGCGCCGCCACGCACTAGGTGTGATTCGCATGTTGGTTGAAAAGAATTTGTCGTTAAAGTTAGTTGATTTGTTGCAATCTGCATTCGAGGCTGCGCAATGGGGTGCAGCCATCAAATCAATCGTGGACAGTGGCGATGGTGTTGCTTCAACTTTCTATCTGAATTACGAAGCAGCTGAGCCACTCGCGAATTTCATCTATGACCGTTTTGCAAGTAGCCTGCGCGAGCAAAGCTACACAGCCCAAGAAGTTGATAGCGTGCTCTCCATGCGCCCTGCTCGCCTTGGCGATGTCACCAAGCGCCTAGAAGCCGTCCGCGCTTTTGCCGCTTTGCCAGAGAGTGCTGCCCTCGCCGCTGCCAACAAACGCGTGGGCAATATCTTGAAAAAAGTAGAAGGCACGGTCACAGCATCCGTCAACCCATCGCTACTGAAAGAGCAAGCTGAGATTGACTTGAACGCCGCATTGGCACTCGTGCAGCCCTTATCCGACGTGGCTTACAGCCGAGGTGACTACGCCGCGTCGCTGACCGCACTAGCAAGTCTCAAAGCGCCCGTGGATGCTTTCTTTGAGCACGTGATGGTCAATGCGGATGATGCGGCACTCAAAGCCAATCGTCTTGGCCTACTTGCCACGCTACACGCCGCCATGAACCGCGTGGCGGATTTGTCCAAGCTGGCTAGCTAACTCTGAGCCCGCATGAAACTTATCATCCTAGATCGCGACGGCACGATCAACCATGACCGCGATGATTACGTCAAGTCTGCCGACGAGTGGTTACCGCTGGACGGGGCCCTTGAAGCTGTAGCCAAGCTGAACCAAGCAGGTTATGCCGTTGTTGTCGCTACCAATCAATCTGGACTGGGGCGCGGCCTTTATGACATGGCTGAGTTAAATGCCATGCACAAAAAAATGCAGCGTATGCTGAAAGAAGTTGGGGGGCGAATTGATGCTATTTTCTTTTGTCCGCACAATCCTGAAGCTGAAGCCTGTACTTGCCGCAAGCCCCTGCCTGGGCTGTTTGAACAAATTCGTGATCGCTATGGCGCAGACATGAACAGGGTGCATAGCGTTGGAGATACGCTCCGCGACTTGCAAGCAGCAAGCGCTGTCGGCTCTCCTACACATCTAGTGCGCACAGGCAAAAGCCAACTGACAGTACCCAGTGAGTTACCAAGTGGCACGCTTGTCCACCGTGATCTGATGGCGTTTGCAGATTGGCTCATCAGCACCGAGAAGACCAACGCATGAAGCAGCTATTGACACACGCCCTCCTTTTTTTGCGCTCGCTTGTGTGGTACGTGTGGACAGCAACGGCCATCATTCCTCTGGCACTTCTTTTGGTCCTTAGTGCTCCCCTCTCAGGTTGGCGTTGGCTATACCGTATCGCCAACTGGTGGGGGGTTTGGACCATCTACGGTTTAAAGTGGATATGTAATGTAGATTGGCGCATCACAGGACTAGAGCATTTACCTGAAGACGGAAGCAAAACCATTTTGCTATCCAAACACCAATCGACTTGGGAGACTTTGGCTTATTTAGCCTTAAGCCCACAACCACTTTGTTTTGTCTACAAAAAAGAATTACATTGGATTCCATTTTTTGGCTGGGCTATCCGTGCGATGAGAATGATTCATATTGACCGCTCGCAGCGTCAAACGGCATTTAAAAAGGTCGTCACGCAGGGCGAGCAAGTCATGACTCAAAATCGCTGGGTCATCATGTTCCCCGAAGGGACGCGCATTGCAAGAGGCAGAACTGGAAAATACAAAACAGGCGGCGCACGCCTTGCTTGTGAAACAGGCGCACAGGTAGTGCCGATGTCCGTTAACTCTGCCGTGTGTTGGCCTAAAAATAGTTTCATTAAACGCCCAGGGTTGATTGATATTGCGATTGGCAAGCCCATCAGCAGTATGGGGCACACGCCCGATAGCCTCATGCACGAGGTGCAAACATGGGTTGAGTGTGAAATGCGCCGCATCGATGCGTCAGCCTATCCTGCAAACTGAGTGTCATGATTGGTAATTTGATTCAACTGGCTTTTGACTGGCTAGATGGACAAACAAGCCACGATACAACGCCTCTTGCAGATGAAAAAATTTCTGGCCGCCATCAAATCGCACTAAATGGCCAAGCCATTAGCTACCATTTCGAGCGCAGTAAACGCCGCAGCATCGGTTTTATTATTGGTAAGCATGGGCTGACTGTTCGCGCCCCGCGCTGGACGCCTATGCACGAAGTGGAAGCCGCAATCATTGAAAAATCAAGCTGGATTTTGAAGCAACTCCATGCCATGCACGAGCGCCATGCGCATAGCGCTCAAGCCGCTATCGTATGGAGAGATGGCGCATGTATGGACTATCTTGGTGAGCCACTCACGCTATCTCTTGGTGCCATGGTCACAACCATTGATACGGAGCAGCGACGTATTTGGGTCGCGCTACCTAGCACGGCAAGCGAGACGCAAATACAAGACGCCGTTCAGGCTGCTATTGGTCGTGCGGCCTTGTTGCTATTTGAAGCTAGGCTCAATCACTACGCGCCGCTACTTGGCGTACAGTGGACGGGGCTCAAACTCAGCAATGCAGGTGGGCGCTGGGGCAGTGCAAAATCGGATGGAACCATTCGCCTCAATTGGCGATTAATGCATTACCGATTGCCTGTTATTAATTATGTCGTTGTGCATGAGCTCAGTCATTTGCGCCACATGGATCACAGCCCACGGTTTTGGGATACGGTCGAGTCCATCATGCCTGACTACGCCAAGCTTAAAAAAGAGCTAAAGCCTTAAGCCTTCTTCGCTTTTCGCTCTTCCAACGTTTCAGTTGGAGCACCCGCTTCTACCCAAGAGGCATAACCGCCATCAATATGCGCCACATTCGTCATGCCCATATCCTGCAACGTCTTTGCGGCTAAGGCGCTACGCCAGCCTGCACCACAAAACAAAATGAACTCTTTGCTCTCGTCAGCCCAAATCTTCTTGTGATACGGCGACTCAGGATCGACCCAAAACTCCAGCATGCAGCGTGGTGCGTGATAGCTGCCCGTGACCGTACCTGCGGTGAGTTCGCGCACATCGCGAATGTCCACAATTTGCACTGTTGGATCATTCATGCGAGCTCGCACTTCAGCCACAGAGTACGTTTTGACTTCGCTCATCGCTTCATCAACTAAAACTTTAAAGCCCTTGGTAATCGCCATAATGTGCAGTCCTTAAAATAAATTCCATTATCCAGCAAGGAGATTTAAATATGGCAGTGCGTGCATTTAAAGCAAAACTGAATCTGGGTTGCGGTCACAACAAACTAGCAGGTTACATCAATGTCGACTCCTCTCCAGAATGCAAGCCTGATTTAGTCTGGGATTTAGAGGCGACACCTTGGCCATGGAAAACAAACACGATTACCGAAGTGATCCTGTTTCATGCGCTAGAGCATCTTGGCGCCAATAATGAAGTGTTTTTCAATATCATGAAAGAGCTTTATCGTGTTTGCGATGCCAATGCCGTGATCAAGATCACCGTACCCCATCCGCGCCACGACAACTTTATGGGTGATCCCACTCACGTTCGAGCCATCACACCGCAGCTCATGTCTTTATTTAGTCGTGCTAATTGTGATTTATGGAAATCACAAGGCGCATCTAACACACCGCTTGCGCACTATTTGCACGTTGACTTTGAAACTATCCACGCCGAAGTCAAACTTGATGAGCCTTATGCGAGTGCGCTCAGTAATGGGCAACTCAAACACGAGGATGCAGCCATGCTGCTACGTGAACGTAACAACGTAGCTATCGAATTCACCATCGACCTGAAGGTCATTAAAAGCAAAGCATAAAAACCAAGAGCTTAGTCAATTAACTCAATGGTGGTAGCTGTACCTTCGCCTCCGCCAATGCATAGCGTAGCAAGGCCGCGCTTCTTGCCACGTGCTTGCAAGGCATGAATCAAGGT
>CANBRV010000115.1 GCA_947372005.1 Comamonadaceae bacterium
GATGGCTCTGTGCCCCGTCCAGAGCAAAGAGCATCCTCATGCTTAAGCTGTCACGGGACTGCGCAATACCCATTTGTAGCTAATCTATACCCATCGCCTAATCGCATCTTCCCTAAGGATGGCAGCCCCTTTTTGATGTACCCACCAGGCTCTTCCGATTGGAATAAGTGGTTTAAAAATAAAAGTGGTTCTGAGCCGCAGAATAAGACGGCAGGTGCTGTTGCGCTAGATTACGATATGTTGGTGATGTTCGCATTGGGTGCTTTTGATGCGGCCTCGGGCAGCGATCGTTACATGCAAAAAAATAAGATTCGCGGTCACTAAAAGGTAGTTATGTTTTGTTCTAAATGCGGCGCTCAGGCGGCTAGCGGCGGTAAATTTTGTGGCAATTGCGGTACGTTATTACCTGCGATAGGTGGTGGCGATGCTACAAATTCGGTAGCAGAAAGCTTGGCTCGCCCAGATGATGGTATTACGCGTCGTCAAATGACCGTGTTGTTTTGCGATTTGGTGGGCTCCACGAGCTTATCTGAGAGGCTAGATGCGGAAGATTTGTTTTATGCCTTGTCGGCGTATCACAACATGGTTAAACGAGTTGCGATGCGATTTCATGGGCATGTGGCCAAAATTGTTGGGGATGGTGTTGATTTGTATTTTGGCTATCCGATAGCTGGTGAAGATGATGCCGTACGTGCCATCCACGCTGGATTGGCGATTGTTGATGAAATCAGGCATCTAACAGACAATTCTGGACAGCCAATTGATTTGCAGGTCCGCGTGGGCTTGGCTACGGGGCGTGTCACAGTGGGTATGACTGACAGCCTGTCAATTGCAGGTACAGCGCCTAATTTAGCCGCGCGTATTCAAGCTGAAGCTAAGCCTGGCCAAGTTGCTATTGCTCCTAGTACCAAGCGGATTGCCGGGACGCAATTTACTTATGACGATATGGGGCTGTTTACGCTTAAAGGCTTTGCTGATGAGGTGAGGATAAGCGCTGTCGCCAACGCTCGTAATCCTAGCAGTCGCTCAGCTTGGCGTGGCCGCGACAACATGTTCCCAATGGTCGGCCGCGATGATGAGCTAGCCCAATTAACGGAGTGCTGGAACAACGCGCACGGACGACATGCTGTTGGAGCTCTTTTATTGGCGGATGCTGGCATGGGGAAGTCGCGCTTAGGCACTGCGTTCTCTGACACTTTGGATAACGAATCACATTTAACCATTCGCTTGCAGTGCTCACCCTTTCATAGTCACAATGTGCTGTACCCTTTTGTACAGCACATGATCGATGCTTCGGGCTTTTCAAGTACAGATTCAGCCATCATCCAAGTTGAAAAATTAGAGTCTCAACTGGCTATTGCTGGCATTACTGCCCCGCAAGATTTGGCGCTTATGGCTGCCTTGTTGGATATCCGTATTGAGAATAGATACCCACCCCTAGAGATGCCCCCGCCTGCAAAACTGCAGATGACAGAGGCTGTTTTGGTGCAGTACTTTATGGAGTTGGCTAAGCAAGTCCCGATGACAACGACGGATGCTGTTTTGGCGCATTACTTGAAAGGCTCGGCTAACAATAAGCCGCTGTTGTTACTTGTCGAAGATTTGCATTGGATAGACCCAAGCTCGCTGGAGTTGTTGGATAAGTTGCTGATGCATCCGCAGTTACATCACACGCTAATTGTGATGACAGCACGACCTAGCTTTACACACGCATTCAATGAACAAGCTGATTTGCTAACGATGGAGCTAAAGAAGTTATCGGATGCTGCTGCGAAGCAAATGGTGGTTAATTTGTGCAGCGCTATTGCTTTGCCTGATACAGCAGTCCAGCTCATTTTGCAAAAAACGGATGGTATTCCGCTTTATATTGAAGAGATGACGCGAATGGTACAAGACGCGCAATCAATGCCTGCAGGTGGCGTGATTGGGGCTGGCGGTCTGAGCGTTCCCGACACATTGTTGGATCTGCTGATGGAGCGATTGGATCGATTGGGCTCTGCAAAAGAGCTTGCGCAGATTGCAGCTGTTTTGGGACAGTCTTTTTCAGTTGATTTATTGGCAGCGATTGCTCAGATGGACGCGGCAACCTTCGCCGAGCATTTAGAAAAAATTGTGAGCTCTGGCTTAATCTTTAAATTAACAGAGACGCAGCTCAAATTTAAGCATGCATTGATCGAAAACACTGCGTATGACTCTATCTTGTTGAAGCGCAGATCAGCGCTTCACGGTAGGGTTGCGGCTTGTTTGCAAGGTGATTTTGCTGAAATGGTCCGCAATACGCCAGAAGTGTTGGCGCATCATTTGGCAAGGGCCAATCAAACATTAGAGGCAAGTCGATATCTATTGCAGGCAGGTGTGCGGTCACTCCAAAATGGAGCGCCTCGCGAGGCAGCAGAGCATTTGAAAGAAGGTTTGAGAGTTATCAAAGATCTTCCGTCAGACGCTGCCAAATCAGAATCAGAGCTGGCCTTGTTGTCTGTCTTAGGGCCTACAACCATGGTGTTGATGGGGCCAGGTAGCGCTGCATTTGGTGAGGTGCAAAAGCGGGCGTATCAGTTGTGCCACGAGCTGCCAAACCGACCACGCCAATTCCCTATTACCTATGGGCTGTGCCTGTACCACTGGGGTCGCGCAGAGTTTGAAATTGCTAAGCCACTAGCAAAAAAATTGCTTGAAGATGCCTACAAAGTCTATGCCGAAAATGAAGAGGTCGGGCAAGACGAAGCAGTCATGGCGGCAAGTAATATGAACGGGATGATTGCCTTCCATTTGGGTGAATCGGAAGCGGCGCGAGATCATTTGCAGCGTTCGGTAGATTTATATCAGCCAGCACGCGATGCCGCACTTTATCCCATTTACCTGATGGATTTTGGTGTTTTTGGTCGGTTTTATTTAGCATTAGCTAGCGCTGCTTGCGGGCAAGCCGATGTTGCCAAGCAGCACGCCTTGGATGCGCTTGAGTTGGGAACGAAGCTAAATCAGCCTCACTCGATTGGCTTCTCATTGTTGGCAAACATGACAACAGCCGTTATGCGAAATGAGCCCGAGACAGCGATGAGTTTTGCGCAGCAATGTGTTGAATTCTCGTCTCAGTTTGGTTTTCCTGAGTTTATTGGCATGGGACGAATCGTGCGGGGCTGGGCCACTGCTAAGTTAGGGCAACCGGAGCAAGGCTTGATCGATTTTGATCAAGGTTTTGCTATGTGGCAAATGACTGGTTTTGAAAACTGGCAATCATGGTTTACTTGTTTGAGGGCAGATGTGTTGACGATGCTGGGGCAGCACGCGCAGGCAAAAACCGATATTGAAGCTCAACTGATCCGGATTGAGGGAAACAGAGAGATGCAATTCAAAACGCAGCTTTTAGCAAAGCTATCCAGTTTGAATTAATCATCGCAGTCGTCTCTTTTTGCCTATGCTTGTTACTCTGTATGCCGCGCTAGAGGCCTTAAGCAGTGCGATTCCATCTGGTTTAGGCGCCATTGTTTGGTTGGGTTACAAAATCGGCCCTGAATTTATTCCAGCCATGGTGCTGGCGATGCTTTGCGCTCTTGCGATTGTGAATTTTGTGGGCTCGTTTTCTCAGCGGCCCATTATTTTTTCAGCTCGGTTTTTTGAAATTTCTTTATTAGTAGGTTTCATTGACAGCTTTGTTTCTAAGCTAAATAACTGGGGGCTTGTCGATACGCCTTCGGTGCGCTTAACGCTAGTGATGGCTGTGTGCATGGGCGCTGCGATTTTGCAGCCCATCTTTTACAGCTTTAGGTTGCAGCGCTTAACGCGCTACATTCCTGCCCCGGTATTTGTTGGATTTTTTAATGCAGTGGCGCTCATTTTGGTTTTGAACCAAGCGCAGCAAATCGTGCTCACGCTCATGCATAAGTCGGGCGAATCGCACGATAGCCCCTTTATTTTGGGTGTGATATGTTTTGCGGCTGCATATTTGGTTAAGCGGTTTAAGCCGCAGTGGCCTTCGGGCATTTGCGGCCTGTTAGCAGCAAGCATTGCGGCTATCTATTTGGAGCATACGGGTGAGAGTATTCCCAGTATCGTGCCGTCTATGCTGGAGTGGTCCCTACCTATCGCAAACATAGACCTCAGTATTTGGAAGGCATCTGCTTTCACATCTATGGCAACAGACGTTGCTGTCGTGAGTTTTTTATTGGGCGTCGTTATTTTTTTAAACACAGCGATTACCAGTGAAACCATTTCTCAGTTAGACGACAAGCCAGAGGCAACATTGGCGCAGGATCGGTGGCTGGCTGTCGGAAAAATTTTATCGGCTGGTCTAGGTGCTATTCCTATGAGTGGATCGCCAGCAGCCACCATGGAAGCCGTTAGCGCCAGTGGAAAGAAGGGCATTTCTAATGGTACGGTTCGCTTAATGGCCGTGCTTGTAATCATTTTGTATGGTTTAGGTTGGCTGACTTGGCTGCCGCAGTCGGGAATGATTGGTTTTCTTATTTTTGAAGCGTATTGCATGTACGACCATGCCAGCGTGATGCAATTGTGGAACTATGTTTCAAACCCTAATGCTCGGCGGTCAATGACAAGCTTGCAGAGAGAAGATCTCTTTACTATTGTTTTAGTCGCAGCTGTTGGTGTTGCCGTCAATATGGTCGCCGCACTTTTAGCGGGTGTGATTTTGGGTCTTATTTTATTTGCCAGGCGCAATGGCGATAAGCCAATTAAAGAGATCTCTAACGGCAAAAAATGGCGATCTAATTGCCAGCGCTCGTTGTCCGATACTTTACTGTTGGATCAACATGGCGGGCAGATTTTGTGCGCGCGATTACATGGTGCCTTGTATTTTGGCGTCGCCCGTTCGCTGCGTGATAGTTTGGAGGCTCATCTATCCAATCTTCAGCATGGACGCGTGCAGTGGGTGGTGCTCGATTGGCGATCTGTCGTATCTTTTGATACAACTTTGATGCGGCTTTTGGATCGATTTGAGCTTGCCGCGGCTAAACGTGGCATTGTGGTTGTGCACTCTGCACGGGTGGATGATCCAAAATCATATGTGGACATGGATCGGGCTCTTGAGTTCTGTGAGGCGCAGCTGATTGAGAGGCATCAATCGCATCATGATGGCGTACTTGGTGATGCTGTGCTCTCTAGTATTTTGTTTGCTGATTTGAGTCAATCTGCCCAAGACAAGTTGCGAGCCTGCTTTGATGTTCGCCATTTCCAAGTGGGGGAGATGCTGATTCAAAAAGGGGACACAACGCGTGACTTGTTCATCATCACTCAGGGCCGTGCAGATGTCATGCTGGCAGGCGGCACTGTGCGAGTGGCCAGCATGATGACGGGTGCCATTGTTGGAGAAATGGGGTTTTTAGATGGAACCCCTCGCGCTGCTGATGTCATGGCTCGGGATGAAATGATTTGCCAAGTGCTCACTCGTGAGCGTTTTGATGTTTTAGCGAAGGCGCATCCAGATATTACGCAACAAGTATTGCAAAACCTTTGTGCAGAACTGGCGACAAGGCTGCGGTCAATTCATTCGTTGCTCGTGCAGGATCGTTGATCGCGCGCACCTCAATCTCCTACTAAAGCAGTAGGGAATCTGTTAAACTTGAGTGAAACAGTCAACTACTTATTTTTAAGAGTATTTCCCCTATGCGCCTCACCACTAAAGGTCGTTTTGCCGTTACCGCCATGATTGATATTGGTCTTCGCGTGTCGAACGGGCCTGTCACATTGGCAGGCATCGCCGAGCGCCAGCAAATTTCACTCTCATATCTTGAGCAGCTTTTTGCCAAACTACGCCGTAAATCCTTGGTGGAAGCAGTGCGCGGACCAGGCGGCGGTTACACACTATCTCGCACCATGGACTTAATTTCTGTGGCTGACATCATTACATCGGTGGATGAAACGATTGATGCAACCAGCTGCGGTGGCAAACAAGATTGCGGCGATGGCGGCGGCATGTGCATGACGCATGACCTGTGGGAGTCGCTCAACCAGCATATGTTTAAGTTTTTAGATGGCATCACTCTTGATAAATTAGTGGCAGAGCAAATTGATAATGGTTGGACAATTGATGGCAAAGGCACGGGCGTTAAAAAGAAAACGGTTGCCAAACCAATGACTTTGAAAGCCCCTAACTCGGTATTTAACATTGGTTCATTTAGCAGCTTTGGCGGTAAATCATGACTAGCACACCTCACTTCCCCATCTACATGGACTACAGCGCCACGAATCCGTGCGATCCGCGAGTAGTGGACGCCATGATTCCTTGGTTGCGCGAGCACTTTGGTAATCCTGCGTCCCGTTCGCACGCTTGGGGCTGGGAAGCAGAAGCTGCGGTAGAGGATGCGCGTGGTCATGTTGCGGCCTTAATTGGCGCTGACGTGCGCGAAATTGTGTGGACGAGCGGTGCAACCGAATCCAACAATCTGGCTATCAAAGGCGCGGCGCAGTTTTACAAAACCAAGGGCAAGCATCTCATTACGGTGAAGACCGAGCACAAGGCTGTGCTGGACACCATGCGTGAGCTAGAGCGCCAAGGTTTTGAAGTGACTTATCTTGACGTGCAAGAAGACGGCCTCGTCAATTTAGACGCGTTCAAAGCCGCCATTCGCCCCGATACGATTTTGGCTAGCGTGATGTTCGTCAATAACGAAATCGGTGTCATTCAAGACATCGTCGCGATTGGTAACATTTGCCGCGAGAAGGGCGTGATCTTCCATGTGGATGCCGCCCAAGCCACAGGCCGCGTGGATATTGACCTCCAGACACTTCCTGTTGATTTGATGAGCCTCACTTCGCACAAAACCTATGGCCCCAAAGGCATTGGCGCACTCTACGTTCGTCGCAAGCCACGCATTCGCCTAGAGGCACAAATGCACGGCGGCGGGCACGAGCGCGGAATGCGTTCGGGCACATTGCCGACGCATCAGTGCGTGGGCATGGGCGAGGCGTATCGCATTGCCAAGGCAGAGATGCATGAGGAAAACAAACGCATCACAGCCTTGAAAGATCGGTTGCTCAATGGATTGAAAGATATTGAGCAAGTCTTCATCAATGGTCACGAGACGCAGCGCGTGCCGCACAACCTCAACATGAGTTTTAACTACGTCGAAGGCGAGTCGCTCATCATGGG
>CANBRV010000116.1 GCA_947372005.1 Comamonadaceae bacterium
GGTGAGCGTAGACACCTCAGTTGCGCATTTAGCCGGGGCGCTTGGCAAGCCTGTGTATATTTTGCTTCACGCCAATAACGATTGGCGTTGGCTTTTAAATCGTAGCGATAGTGTGTGGTACCCCAGTGCAAAACTTTATCGGCAAGAGAAGATGTTTGAGTGGGATGGTGTGCTGGCTAGTTTGAGGGCGGATATAGAGAGACATTTCGTTGGTGCTTCATAAAAATTAACAACGGCTTCCTAGAATGACATCATGAAAAAATCTTTTATTGCGATTGGACTTGCAAGCGTTGCCATTGTTGGCGCAGGCACTTGGTGGTTGATGCAGAGCAAAACTGACGCGCCCACTTACAAAACTGCCAAGATTGAGCGCGGTAGTTTGCAAGCCACGGTGTCGGCTAGTGGCGCAGTCAATCCGGTGACGCAAGTGTCGGTAGGTACGCAAATTTCTGGACAAATTAAAGAGCTCTATGCGGACTTCAACTCTGAAGTGAAAGCAGGTCAATTGATAGCTCTTATTGATCCTGAAACCTACGAGTACCGTGTGCGCCAAGCCCAAGCCGATGTAGATGCGGCCAAAGCGGCACTGCTCATGCAACAAGCAGGGCTATCGAAAGCTCGCGTAGATGCCGATTTTGCTCAGCGTGACGCGCTGCGTAAAAAGCAATTGGTAGAAAAACAGTTTATTGCAGCCAGCGATGCTGATAGTGCGGCTGCTGTGGCGGCTAGCTTATTTGAAAGCGTGAAAGTGGTTGAAGCACAAATCAAATCGGCAGTGGCAACGGTGGCTCAGCGCGAAGCCTCACTGGCACAGGCTCGTATCGATTTAGAACGCACAAAAATCACTTCCCCCGTACGCGGTATTGTTATCAAACGCGCGATTGAAAAAGGTCAAACCGTTGCAGCATCACTGCAAGCGCCTGAGTTGTTTGTGATTGCACAAAACCTGCGCGACATGCAAGTAGATGCCAGTATTGACGAGAGTGATGTGGGGCGCATTAAGAGTGGTCAGCGCGCCACGTTTACGGTGGATGCTTTTCCAGGGCAGACGTTTGAGGGCACAGTGAATCAAGTGCGCAAAGCGGCGCAAAACGTTGCGAACGTGGTGACATATGTGGCGGTTGTTGGTTTTGCTAACAACGACGGACGTTTGCTACCCGGCATGACTGCCAATGTGCGTGTGGTGACAGATATGCGTGAGAACGTTCTCAAGATCCCCAACGCAGCTCTGCGCGTGAAGATTGCTGGCGTAGAGCCTGTCGCGCCAGCGAGTAGTCCTTCGCAAGCCCCAGTGCGCGGGGCTTCCAGCACATCTTTCTTGCTGAATTGGTTGCCGTCTGCTATGGCTCAACAAGGTGGGCAGGGTGGAGGGCAAAGCGCCCAGCGTGAACGTTTAATTTCTGAGCTTGCATTGACGACAGAGCAGCAAGCCAAATTGGATGTGGTCTTTAGCGAGATGCGTCCTAAATTTATGGCCATGCGTGATATGAGTGATACCGAGCGCGGCACTGCTCGAGAAAAGATCACGGCTGAGATGCGCGGAAAAATAAGCGGCTTTTTAACTGCCGAGCAAAAGATAAAGTATGCTGCCCTGCAGGCCACGCCAGCTAACATTTCCAGAAGCACGCCTCCAACAAAGCCCAGCCCTTCTGACCTACAAGCTATCACCCCCCCCGCTGGCGGCGTTGCGCCTGCCATCACGGGACAAGGTCCGCTGGTGGATGTGCGGAATCGCTTAGTGGCTGAGCTACAAATGCCGCAAGCACAGGCTGATAAGTTGGATGCCATCTATGCAGTCAATCGTCCCAAATTTATGACGCTCCGAGATTTACCCGAAGCGGAACGCACTAGGGCGCGTGAGCGCATCAGTGCGGATATTCGTGCCCAAATCGAAACTATTTTGACACCTGCGCAAAAGCCTCGTTATGCGCAACTAGTGGCTGAGGCGGCTAGCCGCCAAGGCGCTAATTCTCGCGGGCGTATTTACTTGTTGGGTGCGGATGGCAAGCCTGTGGCATACAACGTGCGGCTTGGCGTGACGGATGGCACCTCCACTGAGTTGATGATCATGCCCAATTCTCAGAGCGCGGACAAGTTAATTGAAGGCGCGACGGTTATTACGGGTGTGAGCGTGGGTTCAGCAAGCACTGCCCCCAAAGCGCCTAGCGGTCCGCGGTTGCCTTTCTAAGCTTTCGCACACTGCACGCCATGCCCTTGATTACGGCCACCAATCTCACCAAGACTTACGTCATGGGCGATCAAACGGTGCATGCCTTGCGCGGCGTGTCGCTGTCCATCGAGGAAGGTGATTTTGTCGCCATCATGGGTGCATCGGGGTCGGGAAAATCGACGCTCATGAATATCATGGGTTGCCTTGATTTGCCCAGTACGGGCGAGTACCGATTAGCAGATGAAGCGGTAGAAGGCATGAGTTCGGACGACCTTGCCTCGATTCGCAATCGCCGTATTGGTTTTGTGTTTCAGCAGTTCAATTTGTTGCCGCGTACATCGGCGCTTGAAAACGTGGAACTACCCATGGTCTATGCAGGCATGAAAACCCCCGAGCGCAAAGCCAAAGCTATCGTGGCTTTGCAGAAGGTGGGCCTCGCTGAGCGCATGGGGCATACGCCCGCCGAGCTGTCAGGGGGGCAGCAGCAGCGGGTGGCAATTGCACGGGCACTGGTCAACAATCCGCAGCTGATTTTGGCGGACGAACCCACAGGCGCACTGGATTCGCAAACCTCAGAAGACATCATGCGGCTTTTGACAGATTTAAATAACCAAGGCATGACTGTTGTATTGGTCACGCATGAGGCCGACATTGCCGCATGGGCACGGCGCAAGATCGTGTTTAAAGATGGTTTGATGATTGAGGACGTGATGCAGGAGAACAAGCAAGAGGTTGTCCAATGAATCTGATGACCGCTATCAAATCTGCCCTGCGAGCTTTGGCTGCTAACACGCTGCGAAGCATTCTGACGATGCTGGGCATCATCATTGGTGTAGCAGCCGTCATCACCATGATTGCGGTGGGTAGTGGCGCGACCGAGCGTGTGCAAGAGCAGATGAAAGGGCTGGGTTCTAACATCATGCTAGTGCTGCCAGGCGGCGTGACAGCTGGCGGCGTACGGCTGGGAGCCCAGACGGGGCAAGGCCTGACTGAGGAGGATGCGCTCGCTATCTCGAAAGATGTGCCCGAGGTGCAAGTGGCAGCGCCGTCACTCCGTACCGCTGCCCAAGTGGTGGTGGGCAACACCAATTGGAGTACCAGCATCATGGGTACGACCAACGATTATTTGGAGGCGCGTGAATGGCCACTTGCTAGCGGACGTAGTTTTGAAGCGTCGGATTTGCAAGGCTCGACCAAGGTCGCCATCATTGGCAAAACGGTGGCGCGTGAACTTTTTGGCGATGCCGATCCGATTGATCAAGTGATCCGTGTCAAAAAAATTCCTGTCACTGTGATTGGTTTATTGGACGCGAAAGGTCAAAACTCTCTGGGACAAGATCAAGACGATCTTGTGGTGGTGCCGATCTCGACCTATCGCAATCGTATCCAAGGCAGTGCCACGGGCGGTAAGCTGCGCCGCGTTGGCGTGATTAGCGTGAAGGTGCGCGAGGGTCAGAGCATGAAGGCAGCAGAGGATGGCATTACAGAATTGCTCAAGCAGCGCATGAAGGTGCAGCCGGGTGCTGATGCACCGTTTTCCATTCGTAACCTTACCGAGATTTTGCAAGCGCAAGAAGCATCGAGCCGCATCATGACGCTCTTGTTGGCGGCTGTAGCGGGTATCAGCCTTATCATTGGGGGCATCGGCATCATGAACATCATGCTGGTCAGCGTGACCGAGCGAACGCGTGAAATTGGTCTCCGAATGGCGGTGGGCGCTAGAGGTAAAGACATCCTCGCGCAGTTTTTGATTGAAGCCGTCACGCTGTCGCTCATTGGCGGCGCGATTGGTGTGGTGCTGGGTGCAATCGCTACGTGGGGGGTGGGTCAGTTTGCAGGATGGCAAGTCAGCATGAGTGTTGCCTCTATCTTGCTTGCAACGGGTTTTTCTGCTTTTGTCGGCGTGTTCTTCGGGTTTTATCCCGCTAGGCGTGCATCGAAATTGCTACCGATTCAGGCGCTACGGTATGAGTAGCTACAGAAGGACTAAATTGTCGCGGTGCACCATTTCGGGCTCGGCGGTGTAGCCGAGTAAGCGCTCAAATTCGGTTGATGTTTTTTTGCAGATGAGCCGCGCTTCGCTTGATGAATAGTTCGCCAGGCCACGTGCAATCGGGCTTCCAGCAGGATCGCAAATCGCAATCACGTCGCCACGCGCGAAGTCACCCGTCACGCTGGTCATGCCAATAGGTAGCAAACTGACGCCATCACTCACGAGTTTTTTAGCTGCGCCAGCATCGACTAAGACAGAGCCACGCAGCTGCAAGTGATCAGCCATCCATTGCTTGCGAGCGTGTAGTTTTGGTTCGTCAGCAACAAAGAGCGTGCCGATGGATTCACCTGCCACTAAGCGTTCTAGCACTTTGGGCTCGCGTCCCCATGCCACTACCGTTGAGCAGCCCGAGCTTGCCGCGCGTTTGGCTGCCAGCACTTTGGTGAGCATCCCGCCTTTGCCAATGCTGCTACCAGCCCCGCCAGACATGGCTTCCAAGGAAGGATCGCCCGCGAGGGCTTGCCGGATAAGGGTTGCGCTTGAGTCTTTGCGTGGATCGGCGCTAAAAAGGCCTGCTTGGTCGGTCAGGATGATGAGGGCATCAGCTTCGACCAAATTGGCGACAAGTGCGCCTAGTGTGTCGTTGTCGCCAAATTTGATTTCGTCGTTCACAACCGTATCATTTTCGTTGATGACGGGCACGACTTTGTGTTTGAGCAGTGTGAGTAGGGTGGAGCGAGCGTTGAGATAGCGCTCGCGGTCGGCCAAATCAGCGTGCGTGAGCAACACCTGCGCACTGCGCGCGCCTGACTCGCGCAGGCAGCTCTCATACATTTGCACCAGTCCCATTTGCCCGACGGCTGCTGCTGCTTGTAACTCGTGAATCTCTTTGGGACGTACCGTCCAACCCAGGCGTTTCATGCCTTCGGCAATGGCGCCGCTGGAGACCATGATGACCTCTAGCCCTTTTGCGGTCAGGGCTGCGAGCTGCTCGCTCCAGGCACGAATCGCGGACTCGTCTAGGCCGCGTCCCTCGTTGGTGACGAGCGACGAGCCAACTTTGACAACAATACGTTTAACGGAAGCGAGGGTCGTCATAGTCACGCACACCTAGTTCTTTAGCGTCTTCTAGCTCGGTCACTACGGCAGGAGCATCCACAAAACGTGGATCGACGTACTCGGCAGGCTGGGTCGCTTCATGCAGCTTATGGATGTAGTTGAAGATGTCGCGAATCAAGCCTTCACAACCTTCGCGCGTCAGCGCAGAAATCTCAAACACGGGGCCTTTGTACTTAAAGCGCTTGATGAAGTCTTTGACCTTGGCGGCGCGCACTTCGCTGTCCACCATATCGAGTTTGTTCAGCACTAACCAGCGTGGCTTGTTGTACAAATCTTCGTCATATTTCTTGAGTTCGTTGACGATGGCTTTGGCTTGCTTGACGGCGTCCACACCATCGAATTGTTGTTCTTCGGGTGCAAAGTCCACAAGATGTAGCAGCAAGCGAGTGCGTGATAAATGCTTCAAAAACTGGTGACCAAGGCCTGCACCTTCAGCCGCACCTTCAATGAGGCCAGGCACATCTGCCACCACAAAGCTTTGCTCTGCGGCAACGCGTACCACACCCAAATTGGGATGCAGTGTCGTAAATGGATAGTCGGCAATTTTCGGGCGTGCGTTGCTAATCGCGGCAATCAAGGTTGATTTCCCGGCGTTAGGCATGCCCAGCAAGCCCACATCGGCTAAGACTTTGAGCTCTAATTTGAGTGCTTTTTTCTCGCCTGGCCAGCCTGGGGTTTTTTGGCGGGGCGCGCGGTTAATGGCACTTTTAAAGCGCATATTGCCAAAGCCACCATCGCCGCCTTTGCAGATGCAAATTTTTTCGCCTGGCACAAGCATCTCATACAGCACGTCGCCTGTTTCAGCATCGGAGATGATCGTGCCTACAGGCATTTTTAAAATAATGTCGTCTGACGCAGCGCCAAACATATCGGAGCCCATACCGTTTTCGCCTTTTTTGGCTTCGTAGCGGCGGGAGTAACGGAAATCGATCAAGGTGTTGAGGTTGACGTCAGCCACGGCAAAAACCGAGCCGCCGCGTCCACCATCGCCACCATTGGGACCACCAAACTCTTTGTATTTTTCATGACGAAACGAGACGCAGCCAGCTCCGCCGTCGCCTGCGACTACGTCAATATCTGCTTCGTCAATAAATTTCATGGGGAATGTGTGTTTTAAGTAGCAATAAAAAAGCCCCGTCAATGATAACGGGGCTTCTTAGGTAACGCGAGCGCTTAAGAAGCTTAAGCGGCCACGGGTGTGATATCGACCATGTGCTTGTTCAAAGCACCGCGGTGCGCAAAGCTAACCGTGCCTGCAGCGAGTGCAAACAAAGTGTGGTCTTTGCCGATACCGACGTTGTTACCTGGGTGAAACTTGGTGCCACGTTGGCGAACGATGATGGCGCCGCCATCAACCACTTCGCCGCCGAAGCGCTTTACACCTAACATTTTTGGCTGGGAATCCCGGCCGTTTCGCGTGGAGCCGCCGCCTTTTTTCTGTGCCATGACCTAGCTCCTTGCTTATGCGTTCACGGAGTCGATAGACAACTCGGTGTAGTTTTGACGGTGCCCTTGGCGCTTTTGATAGTGCTTACGGCGGCGCATTTTGAAAATGCGGACCTTGTCGTGACGACCGTGAGAAATCACGGTGGTTTTGACCGTCGCGCCGCTTACCAAGGGCGTGCCTACTTTGAGAGAATCACCGCTGCCAACAGCGAGGACTTCAGTAATCACAACCTCTTGGCCAACGTCAGCAGCGATCTGTTCTACTTTAATTTTTTCACCAACAGCAACTTTGTATTGTTTGCCGCCAGTTTTTATGACTGCGTACATATGAACCTTAAGATTAAAAGATCTTCCCTGAACCATTCAGGC
>CANBRV010000117.1 GCA_947372005.1 Comamonadaceae bacterium
TGCGTAATCGAAAACTCGCGCCGCACACGACTCAAGTTCTGGCTACCCGCCTGCACGCCCCAGCCAGCAAGGGCTAGCGCAGGGTCAATGTGCTCGGCACGGGTTTCGGCTTCATTCATACGGTGTGAAATCGTTGCTGTCGCGCGTGAGTAGTTGCATCAGCTTAGGATGCACGAACAATCTTTCTCGGCTGATATTGGCTGGCGCGAGCACACCAATATCCACCAATTGTTTCAAGTACTGCGAGGCCGTTTGACGTTTGGCAATATCTGCTTCCATCAAGTTATTGATCCTGCAATAAGGCAATTTAAAAATAAGGCTCACTAATTCGTAGCTATAAATTTTGGGTAGTTTTTGTCTGACGTATTGCGTTGTGTGTTCCGACAGGCTTCGGATAGCCGCAATTTTTTGCGTCGTCCAAACAGCCGTTTCTTCTACGCCCTTAATCATGAAAAGCAGCCATGCTTCCCACGCTTGATGTTTCGTCACCTCTAAAAGCAAGCGGTAATAGTCTGCTTTGTGCGCAATGATGTAGCGACTCAAATACAAAATGGGCAAAGTCAGTAGGTCTTCTTGAATCAAAAATAAACTATTAATGACTCGTCCGGTACGCCCATTTCCGTCGGTAAATGGATGGATAGCTTCAAACTGGTAATGACCAATCGCCATACGAATGAGAGGGTCTAAGTCCGTCTCGTTGTGTAAAAAGCGCTCCCAATTGGCAAGCAAATCCCGCAGATGTGCTTCGCCATCAGGCGGGGTGTAAATCACCTCTCCCGTTGCGTCATTCACAAGCTTGGTGCCAGGCACACGCCGCACGCTCATCTCCACACCTTTAATGAGCGTACAAATGCCTTCGGCTGTGCGGGTACTTAAAGGGCGTGCCACTAAATCGTGAAAACCTTGGAATAAAGCGCGGCTATAACGCAGCGCCTCTTTCGTGGCGGGGTCTGCGCGGTCTTCGTTTTGGGCGTGCTCAAACAATTTGTCCGTCGTGGTGACAATGTTTTCAATCTCAGAGCTAGACTTCGCCTCTAAAAGCGGCAACGTATTAATCAGTACAGACTGGTTCGGTATCAATTGAGCGGCCTGCTTCAACTCACCAAGCGCAGCACGCGCAGCAATACACTGGCGCAGCACAGCGCGCGTTTCAATTTCATCCAAGGGCGGCAGACTGGGCAACCCGTTAAAAGGCTGATCAGATTGCCAAGGCGTTGTAGTCATGTTTATGTTTTGCGATTTTATCGACATGTCCAGACTTTATGTCGATTGAATCGACATGTCAACACTTTGTGTCGATTTTTTGCGATTTTATCGACACTAAATGAACTTATGTCGATTGCGTGTACATATCCACCACGCCTGCCAACATGTACAGAAAATCGACTTTTTTGATCATATTGACCAAAACATGTAAAAAAAACGCGATTTTCTTATCGCGTCATGGGCGATACGTCGAAAAAATCGCAAAACATCGACACTAAATAGACTCATGTCGATAGCGTGTACATGTCCAGTCGGTGACAAACCGTCACCGACTCATTCTAAAAACCCAACCATCGACAAAATGTCGACAGTTGCTCAAAGCGCCCCACTAAACGCCTGATGCAGCAGCGACTTCTTCAACTCATCCAGCGCGGTGATTTTGCGCTGATAGAGGGATTCGAGGTGCTGGGTTTGTTCTCCAAGAACTTCTAAGCGCTCTGCAATCCGTATTTGCTCTTTGATTGGCGGCTTAGGAAACGGAAAGTCTTTAATTTGCTGACTGCTGATATGCGGCACGCCACTGCCCGTTTGCACACCCAAAATATGATGCGTAAAAGCCTGCGAGCTGATTAAACAAAGTAAAAATTTATTGTCCAAACTAGCGCCTGCTCGAAGCCGCGCAGTTCGCTGAACCAACAAACAAGGTAAATCAATGGTTGAAATTTGCGCTCGCTTTAATCCAGCCTGAATCCACGGACGATCCATTGCAAGCACGACATCACCAGCCTTCAATTCATAGCGCGTGTATTCACCCGCTTCTACCAAAGGCCATTTTTTAACATCGTCCCACCGCAGCGAACCTTGAACAATGTTGTCACCTCGTAAAAGACGCACGCCATCCTCTGCCTCGGTATATTCCGTGCTCTTAAATGCAAAGCCCGCTAACAAATCTATTTCTGCGCCAATCGTCGTCTCCACCCACCCATCCCCACGCCGCGTAAACACCTCTTGCAAGTGACTCTCAAACACAGCGCGCGCGTTTTGCAGATTCGCTTCGGCAGCGGCTTTGGCTTTGGCGATGCCGTCGAACGCCTTGTCGAGAATGGCGACGATGCGGTGTTGCTCGGGGAGTGGGGGATACGTGATGGCTATTGCTTTGTAAGCATCACCATCCAGATTACGAATACCTGTTGAGTTACTTTGCATCCCCTCAGTCACGCCCGAGAGATACGTCCAGAATAAAAACTTGTGCAAGTATCGAAAGTCAACTTTGCTTGCGTCTCGCACACGTAGCGCGGCAGTGAAATTACTGAAAGAGAAAACATCTTCTTTTTTGTCAAATAAAGCAACACGTCCAACTGGCTGTTTTGGTCCGCCCCCCGATTTCTCAAGAATGATGTCGCCAAATTGCAAGCGGCGTTTTTCTAATTTTTTTTCTTCAACATCTAAATAGGCAATATCAGAGTCATCAAGCGCGCCGTCTTTCGTGAAGTTCGTATTTCTAATCACGCCCGCATTTACAAACGGCGGCTTCTCGCCTTTCCAAAGCCCATTAGCAAAGTCGCAAACCTCCCCAAGCGCTTTCGTCTCCCACCCTGCCTTCATAGCAGCGTCCGAATACTTGCCAGCACGTCTGCGCTCTCGGTGTCCAAGAGCGCTATCTCGTCCATGATGGCACTTGGGCTGCGGTGCACGACAGCCTCACCTGCGTCTGGGTTTTTGACGGAGAGGTCAAACGTTTTCGGATCAATGCTGCTCACGTCCACGCTCCAGCTTTTTGCTGTGGTGGCAAAAGTTTTTTGCAGCGCGATGAACTCCGAAAGATCGTTGTCGTTCAGCGGATTGGTCTTGCCCATGTTGCGCCCAGGCTCTAACTGGTAGTACCAAACTTTGCGCGTGGGCGCGCCTTTCTCGAAGAACAGCACGACCGTCTTGACGCCAGCGCCTAGGAACGTGCCGCCTGGGCAATCGAGCACGGTGTGCAGGTTGCTGCTCTCTAGCAAGAGCCTTCGCAAGCTAACCGAGGCGTTATCGGTATTGGAGAGAAACGTGTTTTTAATGACCACGCCCGCGCGTCCACCCGCTTTGAGCATTTTGATGAAGTGCTGCAAAAACAAGAACGCGGTCTCGCCCGTTTTGATGTTGAAGTTTTCCTGCACTTCTTTGCGCTCTTTGCCGCCAAAGGGCGGATTGGCAAGGATCACGTCATAGCGATCTTTGTCTTGCACATCGGCCAAGTTTTCTGTCAGCGTATTGGTATGGATGATGTTGGGCGCTTCGATGCCGTGCAGGATCATGTTCATGATCGCCATCACATACGCGAGCGACTTTTTCTCTTTGCCAAAGAAGGTATTGGTTTGCAGCGTTTTAATGTCACGCGTGCTGAGGTTGGGCTTGCTGCGCATATGCTCGAACGCCTCGCACAAAAAGCCTGCCGAGCCCACCGCGCCGTCGTATACGCGCTCGCCAATTTGCGGCTGCACCACTTGGATGATGGCGCGAATGAGCGGGCGCGGCGTGTAGTACTCGCCGCCATTGCGCCCCGCGTTGCCCATGTTTTTAATCTTGGCTTCGTACAGGTGCGAGAGCTCGTGCTTCTCTTGCTGCGAGCCAAACTGAAGCTCGTCGATGTGGTTGATGATTTCGCGCAGGTTGTAGCCGCTTTGGATTTTGTTTTTAATCTCGCCAAAGATTTCGCCAATCTTGTACTCAATCGTATTGGGGCCGCTGGCCTTGGCTTTAAAGCCCTCTAGGTACGGGAACAATTCTTTATTAACGAAGTCGCGCAGGTCGTCGCCCGTTGCAGCCGTCTTATGGTCTAGCTTGCCTTCACCGAACTTGTTATTTGCATCTTTGGGCGCTGCCCACACAGCCCACTGGAAAGCCTTATCCAGTATGGGTTTATAGGTCTTCCCAGTCAGCAATGCTTCGTTGGTTTTGTCTTGCTCCAAGCTCTCTAGGTACTTGAGGAACAACAGCCACGAAGTTTGCTCGGTGTAGTCCAGTTCGGTGGTGCAACCCGCTTCTTTCCACAGCACGTCGTCGATATTTTTAAAGGCTTGTTCGAACATGTGTGCTTTCTTAGGCTTACTTACCAATACAAAATTTAGAAAAAATCTCACCCAGCAAATCGTCTGGTGTGAACTCGCCTGTGATGCTGGAGAGGTCGTTCAAGGCAAGACGCAGCTCTTCAGCAATCACTTCTAGCGCGGGGGATTTGCTCATCAAATGCTCGCGGGCAAGTTCCAAGTGCTCGCCTACGCCTTGCAGGGCGTAGACGTGGCGCTGGCGGGCGATGAAGAGGCCTTCGGGGGCGGCTTGCCAGCCGACGGTTTTGAGAATCGCGGCGCGTAGTTCGGCAAGGCCTGCGCCTGTTTTGGCTGAAAGCGTCAAACAATTAGGGTCTGTCCCCAATTGTTTTAAGTCTGCCTTGTTCCAGACCTCAATTACCGTGCGGCTTGTGGGCAAGCGTGCTCGCAAAGCCATATCCTGTGCGGCATACAAGACATCATCCTTGCGCGTGAGATCGTGCAAAAACAAAATCACGTCGGCTGATTCGATATGCTGCCATGCGCGTTCTATGCCGATTTTTTCGACTTCGTCCACCGCATCCGATGCCGTATCGCGCAGCCCTGCTGTATCCAGCACATGCACAGGCACGCCTTCAATTTGAATCGTCTGCTGCACGACGTCGCGTGTGGTGCCCGCGATGGGCGTGACGATGGCGAGCTCTGCGCCTGCGAGGGCGTTTAGTAGCGAACTCTTACCTGCGTTGGGCTGTCCTGCAATCACCAGCTTAATGCCTTCGCGCAAGAGTGCGCCCTGTGTGGTGCGCTGCATGACAAAGGCTAACTGCGTTTGTAGTTTTTGCAGCTGCCCACGCGCGTCGGCTTGCTGCAAAAAGTCGATGTCTTCTTCGGGGAAATCGAGTGTGGCCTCAACCAGCATCCGCAAGTGGATGAGTGCATCGCGCAGCACATGAATCGTGCTGGAGAACTCGCCCGATAGCGAACGGCTAGCCGAGCGTGCCGCGGCTTCGGTACTGGCGTCTATCAAGTCCGCGACGGCTTCGGCTTGCGCTAAATCTAGCTTGTCGTTTAGGAAGGCGCGTTCGGTGAACTCTCCTGCACGAGCGATGCGAATGCCGAGATCTTTGCCAGCCTCTAAGCAACGTGCCAGCAGCAGTTGCATGACAACCGCGCCGCCGTGCGCTTGCAGTTCTAAAACGTCTTCGCCTGTGTAGGAATGCGGCGCGGGGAAGAACAGCGCAAGCCCCGAATCAATGGCATTGCCGTCGGCATCTTGGAATGGTAAATAGGTTGCCTCGCGTGGCGCCAAGCCTCGTCCACAAAGGGCTTGCACGATAGGCGCAATGCCATGCCCACTCACCCGCACAATGCCAACCGCGCCACGCCCAGGGGCTGTGGCAATGGCGGCTATTGGAGCGGATGCAGGCTGCGTTTGCACAAGTTAGTTGACGCCCAAACGCTTATTGATAATCCACTGCTGGGCAATCGACAAGATGTTATTGACCAACCAATAGAGCACCAAACCTGCTGGGAAGAAGAAGAACATAAAGCTAAACATCAGCGGCATGATCCACATCATCTTGGCTTGCATTGGATCTGGTGGCGTGGGATTGAGCCACGTTTGCAACAGCGACGAGCCTGTCATCAGCACAGGCAGAATGAACCATGGGTCGGGCGCGGAGAGGTCTTTAATCCACAAGACCCAAGGCGCGCCCCTAAACTCGACGCTAGACAAAAGCACCCAATACAGCGCAATAAACACGGGAATCTGAATAATGATGGGTAAGCAGCCTCCCATCGGGTTTACTTTTTCTTCTTTGTAAATCCGCATCATCTCTTGCTGAATTTGCTGCGGGTTGTCTTTCAGACGTTCGCGCATTTCCATAATCTTGGGGTTGATGGCTTTCATCTTGCCCATGCTTTGGTAAGCCTTGGCATTGAGCCAATAAAAAATCACCTTGAGTAACACCACCACCGCCACAATCGCCCAGCCCCAATTGCCAAGCATTTTGTGCAGCTGATCAATCACCCAAAACAAAGGCTTAGACAAAATCGTGAAGTAACCATAGTCTTTCACCAATTCAAGTCCTGGCGCAATAGCTTCTAAATTCTTTTCTTCTTGCGGGCCCAGATAAAGGCGGGTTGCCAGTTTTTGCGACTGTCCTGCCGCGATTGCCTTCAACGGAAAAATCATGCCTGCGGCATACAAATTGGTATCCACCTTACGCACAAAGTTTTCGTGCGGCGTAGCACCCTGATCTTCTGACGCAAGCCAGGCGCTTACAAAGTAATGCTGCACCACGCCCACGTAACCTGCGGGTGAGAGTTTTTCAAAATCAGCTTTGTTTTTTTCGATATCGGTGAACTCTACTTTTTGATATTTTTTAGCATCGGTATACACCACAGGGCCTGTGAACGTGGAGTAGAACGACGACTCGCCTGCTGGCTTGTTGCCGTCACGAATCAATTGCACATACAGCTGCGGCGCAATCTCTGCTGCGCTTGTGTTGGTAACTTCGTGCGTCACGCTAATGGCATAAGAGCCGCGCTTAAACGTATAGGTCTTCGCCAGCTTAGCGTCGCCGCCTGCTGCTTCAAAGCGCACAGTCAATGTATCTGCGCCATCCTTCATGGTTCGCTCGGTGCTTACCAAGGTCATGGCGGTTTTGTGATTAGGCAATCCTGCTGTACCAATCAAACCCGTTTGTGCGTTGTAGAGGCGGTCTTTGCTGCTGTCTAACAACACCATATTGATGTCTTTATTCACAATGTCGCGCTGCTGTAGCAGCTCGGCACGAACCAGCGATCCGCCCTCGGCATCAAAGCTCAGCTTATAGAG
>CANBRV010000118.1 GCA_947372005.1 Comamonadaceae bacterium
TCCAAGATGCTTTTGGACACCCCCGGCTGACTGGTGTGTAGCGCCTTGGCTGCCTCTGTGAGATTAAGGCCGCGCCGTGCTACTTCTTGCACAAAGCGGAGTTGATGAAGGTTCATGGCTAATAGATTATTAATTTAACATAATATAAATTGTGTTAAATTTTAAGATGCCTTAATTAAGGATTTAACTTTAGATTTGATCTAAAGATACTTGTATTCATTTGTAATTTTCTGAATTTTGTGTTTGACCAATCTTGCGCCATATCTTTGTAGCGACTAGAAAAAACCAAACCGCTTTGCCCCGTTTGATAAATAAATTCAGATTTCTCTAAGTCTGCCAAATCGTAGATTGCACGCAATGAAGCAGCATGACGATTAGCAAACGGACGGTCAGCTTCATTTAAGTAGTATTGCCCTACATTTGGCGTGTACGGGTCACCAACGCTTGGCACTGTGACGGTAAAGAAATTTTTAAGCACGGGCACGCTGCTAAATGGCTTGTGGCTAGACAGGGCCACATGCATTTTTCCCCAGCCCCAAAGGCTAATATCTTTGCCGTAAAGATCGCCGAGTTTGTTCAAAGTGGCATCAAAGGCCGCTGTATACCGATCGGCACAGCTTTGCGGTGCGCACCAAGCTTTGTTGCCTTTGCCTTGATCCGCAGCGATCATTTCTTCGATGCCTTGACGAAATTGGCGTTTGCCATACAGGTTTTTAAGCTTCACTGCGCCCAATTTATCACCCAAAATTGACCGCGTTAGCTCGTCCACCCATAAATTAACGACCGTGCCAGCAATCGTTTCTTTAGACATCAACCCATCATAGTTTTTAAGCTGAGCTTGCACGGCAGCCGCCATGGGGTGATCGGATTGAATCGCCTTAATGGTTGGCAGCAACTTTTGCGCAGCTAACGAGATGTGATCGTTTAGCGTGCTCTCCATGCTAGCCATAGTGTGTTTAGCTGTTCCAGCTAGTAGTGATTCGATGCGATCGTGCCGATAAGACTGCGCCCAATCCTGCCCAATGAAGAATGGGTAATCGTTCGAGTGAATTTTTTCATTTGAAGTACTGTGCCAGCCCTTTTTATCAATGGCAGCATGGCGCACTTCGGGTGTATTTGCATAAGGCAACCAGCCCGCCCAGTCGTATTTTGCCTCC
The DNA here is from genome assembly GCA_947372005.1 of Comamonadaceae bacterium. Taxonomy (GTDB): domain Bacteria; phylum Pseudomonadota; class Gammaproteobacteria; order Burkholderiales; family Burkholderiaceae_C; genus JASGCK01. The sequence goes on from CANBRV010000118.1 coordinate 1,158, forward strand.
CAACCAAGGCTTGGGGCTACGCCTTTGATGTCATCCGAGCTTTGGCGTTGCGGTACTTTCCCCGCCGCTTTGTACATGGTTTGCCCTGCCGTATCAGCCATCACAATGTTTTGCATGGGCGAGTGATTGGCGCTATAGGCCTGCTCTAAGTCTTTGATATTCTTAGCCTGCATCACTTTTGTTGCTGCGACGATGGTTAGGTTATCGGCGTCTAGCGCCGCCCAGCGCAGCGCCACAGCGTATTTGGCTTTGTTCAAAATTGGATCGTAAGCACTTTGCGCGTCGCTGACGACAGGGCCGTGGCGAGTAGTTCGTACCGTGAATTTCACATCGCCCTGCTTTTTCACTTTAATGATTTCTTCGCGCTCTGCAAAAGCTGTCATACCTGTTGGCGTGCGATATTGCTTGGGATTGGCTGGATCAAGCTGCTCCAAATACAAATCTTGTGAGTCTGGGGCCGTATTCGTAAATCCCCACGCAGCCGTGGACGTGCGACCCAAAATCACAAACGGCAAGCCTGGGAGGGTGGCACCAATCGCATCAAATTCGGGAGATTTAAGGTGTGCAAAATACCAAACCGCGGGTGCACTCAAAGCCAAGTGGGGATCGTTAGAGAGTAACGGTTTGCCCGAGGCGGTATGGCTACCCGACACCACCCAATTGTTAGAGCCACGGCTGTCAATCTGCCCAAGACTGGCTGCCCAGTCGTTGATATCTTTGCTGAATGAATCACTGAGCGTACTGTTCAAAGCCACGTCCAGCTTGTCTTGGCGAGCAGCCGTTTTGGGCGCTGGCTTGGCAAACACATCTAAATCCTTGTACAGCTTGGCTAAATCAACCTTGGTGACGGGTGAGTCGCCTGCATAGGCTGGCATCATTTGCCAAAGCTCTTGCGTGGAGAGCACTTGCAGGCTGGATAACCGTGCAAATTCCGCACCCCAATTGCCGCCCAAATCCAGCGCCATCATCAGCGCCCAACCTACGCTGTCCGTGGCTTCCCACTTGCCAGGCTTGGTTCCCAAGATATGAAACTCTGGTGGCAGCGCTTGACTGCTGGTGGCATGAAATCCATTGATACCTTCTGCATAGGCACCAAGGGCTGCTTTTACATCGACAGGATAGTTGGCGTATTGCGCTTTGGCAGCTTGCACAATGCCCAGCGTGCGCATCAGCTTATCGGTCTCTAGCGTTGCTGAACCCAAAATTTCGGATAGCTCACCATGCATGACACGGCGATTGAACTCCAACTGCCAGCTACGCTCTTGGGCATGCGTGTAGCCCATCGCGCGCCAAACGTCGAGTGTGTTTTTGGCTTCGATATGCGTCACATCTGACATATCACGTTTAATACTGACCTCACCCAAAAGACCAGCCAGCTTGGCCTCTCCGTTCAATAATGGGAAAGACCGGTAGACATAAATGCCAATAACCACGATCAGCAATATGATGAAAATTGCGACTAATTTGCCAAACCGATAAAGCCATTTTTTCATTTTTAGTTCCTAAGATTGCTACTAATCAAATAATTAAAGCTCATCCCACAACAGCATAGCGTCCCCACCGTCGCACAACAATCGCACAGGCTTGCCAAATGGGAGCATTACTTTGGTGGGCACATGCCCAAACGGGAGTCCTGTGAGCACCGGTATTTTGAGCTGACTACGTAGCCGCGCCGTGACCGTTGCCATGCTAAAGCCTTTGTCGTGCGGATAAAGCTTGGACTCGGTAAATTGTCCTAGCAGAATCGCTTTTTGCTGCGCCAAAATACCCGCATGCAACCATGTGGTGAGCATCCGCTCAATTCGGAAAGGCGACTCGCCCGTGTCCTCAAACCAGAGCACACCTCCCTTGATTTGCGGCATGTAGGGCGTACCGATTAAAGATGTGAGAACTGATAAGTTGCCGCCCCACAAAACTGCCGAGTTCTTGCTGGAAGCTTTGATAGATAAGGGATTCAAGGCATATTGCTCGCACAAAACACGGTCAGCTTGCGTCCTTTTAGGCATCACCCACCCTGCGCCTTCGTTTTGTTCCAAGAGCACATCGTCAAAACAGGCTTCCGTGATGTCATCCACCTCAGCTTTTGACGTGTCCACGCCAAAATCCGCAATCAAACTCGCACCTGAAATCGTGGCCGTGCCCGTCTTGGCAAACAATGCCGCCTGAAACGCTGTGAAGTCGCTATAGCCCATCCAATGCGTACCGTTTTCAATGGATTTGGCGATCTGCTTGTAGTTGATCTGCGGCAAAATCCGCGTCAATCCGTAGCCACCGCGCGTGATGAGCGTTAAGTCAGCACCGCTGGAGGCCGCTCTGGCTATGGCTTGCAGGCGAGTGACATCATCCCCCGCAAAGCGCTCGTGGCTTGTGAGCGCGTCTTTGTCAATTTCAACCTGATGACCTTGTGAGGTCAGGCGTTTCACGCCGCGCTTAAATCCCGCTTTGTCGCGTACCGCGCCTGCCGGAGAGTAAATATAGATATGAGCCATCGGATGATTATCCTTTGGCTAATGATCTTTTCGTCTTAAAGAAATCCCTAAGTAGCTCGCCGCATTCATTCGCCATCACACCGCCCTGCACTTTGGTTTGATGGTTAAAAGTCGTGTCAAAGACATTGAGCAATCCGCCCGCAGCGCCTGTTTTTGGGTCGCTTGCACCGTACACCACACGGCTAATTCGTGCATGAATCATCGCCGCAGCACACATAGCACATGGCTCTAGCGTAACGTAAAGCTCGCAGTCAGGGAGACGGTAGTTTTGCAGCGCTTGTCCTGCCGCTCGAAGCGTTAGTACTTCCGCATGTGCGCTGGGGTCGTGCAGGCCAATTACTGCGTTGCTTCCCGAGGCAATGACCTCGCCGCCCTTAACCAGTATGGCTCCCACAGGGACCTCGCTGCGAAGCCCCGCCTGTTTTGCCTCGGCAAGGGCTAGTGCCATGAAATCTTGGTCATTCATCACCAGCACAGACTTAGGCTAGCAGGCGCTTTAATTTTTCGATTGCGCTGTCAGGTGTTGTGAGCACGGGAACACCGCAGGCAGCTTCAACCATCGGTTTGCAGTGCGCCATGCTGTATTGGGCCAGAGCAATAACCTTCGCGCCGCGCTTAACTAAATCTCTGGCGGCGTCTACAACCAGTTTGTCATGCATTGCAACATCACCCGCATTCAAAGCAGCCATAGCGCCTTCGGCCAATTGCATTTCTAAATGCACGTCCGTGGAAAACTCGCTCGGCATACTGACGAGTGTAGGCGCAAAGCTTGAAACCAAACCTAGTATTTGACCGTTCATTTTGCCGCGCTCGCCAACCAAGCTTACCGCTTGCTCAATCATGGCTTCGTTTGGTTTGAGTACGGGAATTTTTTGCTGCATTGCCACGGCCTCAATGCAAGAACCAAACGCGGAACAGGTAAACAAAATGGCATCCGAGCCACAATCTACAGCATATTGCGCCAAGCGCTGAAAGCGCTCGTGCATAAAGGCGTCTAGACCTGTTCCAGGTGCTTTAGCTTCTACCTTAGCCAAGTCATTAGAGAGGCTATCGTCTTGTAAGTTCATGCGCGAAGCATCAGGCCATAGCCGTGCCATCGCAGAGTTAATAGGGGTTACGGAATGCGGGAGAGCATGGATAAGAGCAATGCGAGGAGTTTTCATGCGCTTGATTTTGCCTTAAGCGTAAAAGTATTCATGTAGCGGCAAAAGCGCACCACCTAAAGCCCCTGCATCGTTTCCAATGAGGCCTGGTCGTAATTCAGGTCGCCATAAGCCTTCCCAGTTGAAATTATCGAGTGCCGTTTGGGTTTTAGCCAGTAATTGCGACAGTAATTCTGGCGCCATCGAGCCATCAATGACGACAGCATCGGTATCCAAAAATGCTGTGCCACTCACAATAGCAAACGCAAGAGATTGACTGGCTGCTTCAAGCCAAGCATTTGTTTGCGCTATATGCTTGCCGTCTAATGCTTTCTCGCCGTATGCGGCTAGAGGCTCTAGTGCCAATTTTGAAAACCGCTGCTCTAGCTCCCAAAGCGACGCGTGACCAAGCAATTGGTCTTGTGATTCTTGTGTAGACATAGGCACAGAGGCAACCGCGCCTGCGTTGCCATGCGTTGATTGCAACCAACGCCCTTGCGAAACGACGCCACCGCCCACAAAAGTGTCTACAAAAAGATAAAGAAAATTGTGGCAATTTTGCCCTTGTCCGTTGAGGAGTTCAGCAATGCATGCTGCGGCTGTATCTTTGGCAATCTTGACTGGGCATGGAGTCATAGCCTGAACCGCAGCCGTAATATCCAGTGCATTCCATTCATCTGATTGAGCTTCGGAAAGTCCAAGCAATTTGTGCCAGCCGCCCATGGCAAACGGAGTTGCAATACCAACGCCAATCAAGGTTTGCTTCGCATTGGTTAGCTGGGTTTGAATTTGATTGAGATACTCTTCAATTTTTGCCAGCAAATCGTGTGCAACTGGAAAAGCATAAGCAACCGAATAGCGTTGCCTAACTGTGCCTAGCAGGTCCACTAATAACACTTCTGTGTGGCGGCGTCCAATTTTGATGCCAACGCTGAATGCGCCGTTTGGATTGATGGAGATGGGCTTAGGTGGTTGACCCAAACCAACTTTGACAGCTTTATGATGAATCAACAGCTTGTATTGGTCAAGGCGCTTCGTAATTTGTCCAACGGCTTGTGCGGTGACATCCATGTGCTCCACAATTTTGTGCCGCGGCATCACGCCATTTTTGCGCACAATATTGAGCAGTTTTCGCTCATTCGCTGACAGCGGCCCACTAATAGACGGGATGGAAATCATTCAGTTGCTCCTGTGTTGGGATACCGAGCCTGCCACCACGGCGTGTACATTTAAGCGCAGCTGCGCGGCTGGCGTAGTCAATCGCGTCTTTTAAAGCTTGTCCTTGTGCTAGGCCAAGTGCTAATGCGCCGTGCCATGTATCACCTGCCGCCAAAGTATCAACAACGGCAACTTTAGGTGACGGGGCATGATTGAGCCCAGATCCATCAAACCAGTAGACGCCTTTTGCGCCCAAAGTCACACCGACAATGGCATTACGACCGCCAAAACACTGCCTGAGTGCTTGGCCAATTGCTGCGTCATCGTGCAACGCTTGGCCGCTTAGCTTGACTAGCATGGGCTCACTTAAAACAGGATGCGTTGCTGCATGCATCAGTCGCTTCACGACCGCTGCATCCCCGCTATCGCCATCGAGAACCGATGGGATGCCATGCTCGGAAGCCTTATCGAGTAACACTTGCGCACCACCTATCCAGCGCGTATCGGCTAATACAGCGTCTGCCTCAATAACCTTTTGTAGCGGTAACCAATCAATCACATCAGGATAGCCTTGTGGCTGTGCCGAGACGACAAGGCGTTCCCCGTGCGCATCAATGAGTACGGTTGCGACCTTTGTGCGGTAACCAGCCAATTGCCTCAGATGTTGAATGTTGACACCTTCCTTGGCGAGCATGACTAAAACTTGATCACCCCAACTGTCTTGACCTACCCTTCCCCAATAAGTGGCAGCACCGCCTAGGCGTTGAACAGCGACAGCGGCATTAGCGGCAACGCCGCCACCAGTGACGACAAACTCATTGGCAGAAATTTTGGCTGATGGCGCTGGGACGCTATCAACATAAAAAATTTGATCAATCGTGGCGGAGCCACCAAGGCAAAGTATGTGCGGGGTTTTCATGCGCTCAATTCTGACACTGGTTTAGCGCCTGTCATCACAGCAACGGCATCTGTCATTGAAATAGATTTAGGGTCAACCACCGCAATACGGCTGCCTAAGCGTTGAATGTGGATG
>CANBRV010000119.1 GCA_947372005.1 Comamonadaceae bacterium
GGACCACGATTTTGTCGGCTAGCGTCATGGCTTCGACTTGGTCGTGCGTGACGTAAATCATGGTCGAGCCAAGGCGTGCGTGCAGATCGCGCAGCTCGGCGCGCATGGAGACGCGAAGTTCGGCATCTAGGTTAGAGAGCGGCTCATCAAACAAAAAGAGTTTGGGCTCGCGAACAATGGCGCGACCAATCGCCACCCTCTGGCGCTGACCGCCCGATAGCTGTGTAGGCTTGCGCTCCAAGAGTTCCGTGAGGCGCAGCAAGGTTGCCGCTCCTGTGACTTTTTCACGCACAGCCGCTTTGGCCATGCCTGCGTTCTCTAGTCCAAACGCCATGTTGTCGTAGACGCTCATGTGCGGATAGAGCGCGTAGCTTTGGAACACCATCGCGCAACCACGCTGTGCGGCCGATACATCGTTGACCACGGCGTTATCAATTTTGATCTCACCTGTGCTGACGGTCTCTAAGCCAGCAATCATGCGCAGCAGCGTCGATTTTCCGCAGCCAGACGGACCGACAAACACAACGAACTGGCCGTGCGCTACATCGAGGTCAACGCCTTTAATGACATGCACATCGCCAAACGATTTGGTAAGAGACTTTAGTTGTAGCGTACTCATTTATTTAACTCCCGCACCAGCAATGCCAGTCGTAATATATTTTTGTAAAAAGGCAAACACCAGCGTAATAGGAATCAGGGTTATCACGGTCATTGCAAGCAAATAATGCCACTGCGTATTGAGCTCACCTTGGAAAGAATTGAGCGCCAATTGCAAGGTAAAGAATTCTGATTTAGACAGCACGATGAGTGGCAACAAGAAGTCGTTCCAGCGCCACATCACCGAAAAGATAGCTAGCACCGCAAGAGCTGGCGCAGCGAGCGGCAAAATGATCTTCCAGTAAATGCGCCACTCGGATGCGTGATCCATGCGGGCAGCTTCCAGCAGCTCATCGGGAATGGTCAGCATATATTGACGCAGCAAGAAAACGCCCGTCGGCGTGGCAATGGCCGGCAGTATCACACCCCACAAGCTATTAAGCAGTCCCACCGAATTGATGACCAAAAACACAGGCACAAGGATGATGGTGGGCGGAATCATCAGCGTGGCGATGATGAGCCCAAAGACGAATTTTTGTCCTTTGAATTGATACTTCGACAACGCAAACGCCGCCATAGAGTTCACCAATAGCGTGAGTAAAGTGGCAATAACGGTGATGAACACACTATTGAATAAGTACTTGCCAAAACTAAATTTGCCAAAGACCTCGGTGTAATTTTCTAGCGCAAATTTGAGCTCGTTTATAGGCTTGCGGTCATTGATGTTGACTTTGATAGGCGGTGCGTCTGGCTTAGCAGGATCCACCATCGTGGCTTCAATGCCAAGGCGCATCACTTGCGCCATAGGGCGTTCGCCCTCCGCAGTTTTCGTAAGAAATAGTGGCAGCGCTTGCTCGTGCCCTATCACTTTGACAGATTGTTGTGAATAGGGCAAAAACGTCGGTGGGAACTGCGCAACTGCACTTTCAGTTTTGAGTGATGACATCACCAGCCACACGATCGGCGCAAACATGGTGAAGAGCCCAACGAACAAATACAGATAGGACACGTAGTCTGTCCAGTCGAGTTGCCCTTTGCCGTGAGTTCGCGTGAGAAATTCTTTGATGCGCATAGTAAGATCGATCATACCGATTCGGCCTACAACCTAAACTAAGGAAAACCATGAAACTTGTTCGATATGGCGCTGCTGGAAAAGAAAAGCCGGGATTGATTGATGCAGCCGGCAAATTGCGCGATCTCTCCAAGCATGTCAAAGATTTTGATGGCGCAGCTATTAGTCCTGCTGCCCTTGCGAAAATCGCCAAGCTGAAGACCGATACACTGCCACTCGTCAAAGGCAAGCCACGCATGGGTAGCCCAGTTGCAAACGTAGGTAAATTTATTGCCATTGGTCTTAATTTTTATGACCATGCTGAAGAATCTGGCATGCCCGTACCCAAAGAGCCTGTCGTCTTTATGAAAGCGACTAGCTGCATCGTTGGCTGTAATGACACCGTCATGCTTCCCAAGGGCTCCAAAAAGAGCGACTGGGAAGTGGAGCTGGGCATTGTGATTGGTACGCGGGCACGTTATGTGTCGCAAAAGGCTGCGACTGATTACGTGGCAGGTTATTGCACGATCAACGATGTGTCTGAACGCGAGTACCAATTGGAGCGTGGGCCGCAGTGGGATAAGGGTAAAGGCTGCGACACTTTTGGTCCTATTGGTCCGTGGCTAGTTACCAAGGAAGAAATTCCAAATATCCACAATTGCAAAATGTGGCTGGACGTGAACGGCAAACGCATGCAAACGGGCACGACTAAAAAGATGATTTTTAACGTGTCCAAAATCGTGAGTTACTTGAGTCAATTTATGACGCTAGAGCCTGGAGACATCATCACCACGGGCACACCACCCGGCGTGGGTCTGGGTATGAAACCGCCTGTTTACTTAAAAGCTGGTGATGTGATGACGCTTGGTATTGAAGGCCTAGGTGAGCAGCGTCAAGTCGTTGTGCCGTTTAAACTTTAAATGCATACGTCTTAACACCCAAAAACCACAAGAACATTCTTCTTGTGGTTTTTTTATCGACGGAAATAGCACGATCGTTCTTTTTAAGTTACACTCGCGCTCTATGAGCACACCAAAATCCGCCTCCAAAGCCGAACATACCAAAGCTGTCATTGTGGACGCTGCATTGCGTTTGGCCTCGCAAATTGGCTTGGAAGGCTTATCCATTGGTGCTTTGGCCGAGGTGACGCAGATGAGCAAGTCGGGGGTCTTCGCACATTTTGGATCGCGCGAAGAGCTGCAAATCTCTGTGGTTCGCGAATACTTTGTGCGGTTCGAGCGTGATGTATTTATGCCCACACTACAGACCGAGCGAGGGCTGCCTCGTCTGCGTGCACTCTTTGCCAACTGGATGAGTCAAGTCGCGCACGAAGTTCAGTCTGGTTGCTTGTTTATCAGTGGCGCTGTGGAATTTGATGACCGCTCAGGGCCCGTTCGCGACGCACTAGAGCAGTCCATGAAAACTTGGCTAACTGCCGTTCGACGCTGCATTGCCATGGCTATTGAAGCAGGACATCTAGCCAAAACCACCGACCCCAAGCAAATGATGTTTGAAATACACGGACTGATTTTGGCAGTGCACTACGAAGCTAAATTTTTGAAGTCAGTGCACTCTATGGAGCGCGCCAAAGTTGGCTTTGACAACCTGCTTATCCGTTACAAAATTTAAAAGGAAACGACAATGCCAACCTATACCCCCCCGCTACGTGATATGCAATTTGTAATGCATGAGCTCTTAAAAGTCACAGACGAATTTAAGCAAATGCCTAAGCATGCCGACCTAGACGCAGACACCGTAAATGCCGTGCTAGAAGAAGGCGGTAAATTCGCCGCAGGTGTGACGTTTCCCATTAATGCAAGCGGTGACCGCGAAGGTTGCACACTCGATCAAACCACGCACAACATCAAAACACCCAACGGTTGGAAGGAAGCCTACGCCCATTATGTCGAAGGCGGATGGCCAGCGCTATCGGGCGATCCTAAATATGGCGGCCAAGGATTGCCTATCGTACTCAATCAATGCATGTACGAAATGCTGAACTCAGCCAACCAAGCGTGGACGATGTACCCAGGCCTTGCACATGGCGCACACGCAGCTATTGAAGCGCACGGCACCGAATCGCAAAAAGACATGTATCTGCCAAAGATTACTAGCGGCGAATGGCTAGGAACCATGTGCCTAACTGAATCGCACTGCGGCACGGATCTTGGACTCCTACGCACCAAGGCCGAGCCACAAGCTGATGGCAGCCACTTGATTACGGGATCAAAGATTTTTATCAGCGGCGGTGATAGCGACTTTGCTGAAAACATCGTGCACTTGGTACTGGCCCGTTTGCCTGATGCACCCGTTGGCAGCAAGGGCATTAGCTTATTTTTAGTGCCCAAGTTTTTAGTCAACGCCGATGGCTCCCTCGGCGCGCGTAACCCAATTTTTGTTACAGGTATCGAGCACAAGATGGGCATCAATGGCAGTGCCACTTGCCAAATCAGTATTGATGGCGCACGTGGCTGGATGGTGGGTAAGCCGCACAAAGGCCTAGCGGCCATGTTTGTCATGATGAACGCAGCGCGTATTGGTGTGGGCATGCAGTCCTTGGGTTTAACAGAAGTGGCCTACCAAAACGCTCTGGCTTATGCCAAAGATCGCATCCAGATGCGCTCGCTCACAGGTCCCAAAGATTTGAGTAAGCCAGCCGATGCCATCATCGTGCATCCTGATGTTCGCAAGCAATTACTTACAGCCAAAGCCTATGCAGAAGGCGGTCGCGCGATGAGTTTATATTGTGCGCTCTTGATCGACAAAGAGCACAACCATCCTGATGCGGAGGTACGCTCCGATAGCGCTGAACTAGTCGCTCTGCTCACACCGATTGTCAAAGCCTTCTTGACCGACAACGGTCACATTGCCACGAATGCCTGCATGCAAGTGTTTGGCGGACATGGTTTTGTGAAGGAATGGGGCATGGAGCAGTTTGTGCGTGACAACCGCATCAACATGATTTACGAAGGCACCAACGCCGTGCAATCTCTCGATTTATTGGGCCGCAAAATCTTGGGCAACAACGGCGAGAGTCTTAAGAAGTTTGGCAAACAAATTGCGGCGCTAGTCGCTGAAGTGAAGGACGACGAGCAACATGCAGACGATATGCAAGAGTTCATTGCGCCACTCGCCGAGCTGGGTCAAAAGATGACTGCATTTACCACCGAAATTGGCATGCGCGCAATGCAAAGCGCCAACGAAGTCGGCGCCGCATCGCCTGAATATCTACGCGTGGCAGGTCATTTAGTGTTTGGTTACTTCTTTGCCCGCATGGCTTATATCGCTCTGAAGGCCACGGCTGGCGGTGCGTCTAGCAGTGACGCCAAGTTCTACCAAGGGAAATTGCAAACGGCACGCTTCTACTTTGCCAAACTGATGCCCGAAACGCTCACTTTAATGGCAACGGCACGTACAGGAGCAGAAGCACTGATGGACACCGAGGCGGCTCTGGTATGAAAAAATCGGGGCTACTCGCTCTACTCGCACTTTCCCTTAGTAGCTGGGCGCAAATGACGCCTGTTGGCTCTTGGCATACAGTAGACGATGAGACTGGCAAGCCTTCGGCTGAAATTCGCATCACTAGCAAAGGCAATGGTGAGCTTATCGGCGTCATTGTCAAAAGCCTGATGCCGCCGAGCGAGCGGGACGAAGAGTTCTGCTCTAAATGCACAGACGATCGCAAAGATAAATCGAAAATTGGCATGGAGATCATTCGCGGTGCCTTGCAAACTGCGGGATCGCAGCAATGGGAAGGCGGTAATATTTTGGATCCCAATAACGGCAAGATCTACCGCCTGCGTCTCATGCCTATCGAGGGCGGTACCAAGATACAAGTGCGCGGTTACATTGGTCCGTTCTATCGCACGCAAACGTGGAATCGCGTAGGCTCTACAACCTCTACTAACTAAAAGGCACACCATGAGTGACATACTAGAACATATTGAAGCTGGCGTAATGACGCTGACACTTAACCGCGTTGATAAAAAGAATTCGATTACAAGTGCCATGTATGGCCTGCTAGCCGATTCGCTAGCTAAAGCCAAGGAGGACACCAGCGTGCGCGTGGTTGTCATCCAAGGTCATGCCACCATTTTTAGTGCGGGCAATGACATCGCCGACTTCTTGCACCGCCCGCCCACCACAGGCGAAGCACCTGTATTTCGTTTTTTGCACGGTATTGCAGCTTTCCCTAAGCCCATTGTGGCTGCGGTCTGCGGACCTGCTGTTGGCATTGGAACGACCATGCTGTTCCACTGCGATTTGGTCTACGCAGGAGATAACGCCGCGTTTGCGATGCCATTTGTCAATTTAGGCATCGTTCCCGAAGCCGCTTCTAGCCTGCTTGTGCCTCAGATGTTTGGCTACCACCGCGCTGCCGAAGCGCTGCTCTTGGGTGAGCCTTTTATGGCCGAAGCCGCATTAGAGGTTGGTCTTGTCAACAAAGTACTTCCACCAACCGAGGCAAACGACTATGCTCAAAACGTCGCCAAAAAACTGGCCGCAAAACCACTCTCGTCAATCGTTGAGACCAAGCGCCTCTTAAAAATGGGGCAAATGGATGCGGTCCATGCCCGTATGGACGAAGAGTCTGTCATTTTTGGCCGCATGCTCGGTGAACCAGCTGCCAAAGAAGCCTTTGGTGCATTTATGGAAAAACGCAGACCCGACTTCTCGAAGCTTTGATTGGGGGCAGGCCCTAGCTAGCGACTCGCACGACCATCTGCGCTAGCCGATGCAGCGCTTGCCAAGGCTCGCTTGGCCAATCAGCATGTTTAAGTCCCTTCACTACGCCATCAACCTGATGCGCCGCTTGTAGCAACTTACTTACTGTGCTCATTTGGATATTTGGGAGGATGCGTTCGAACTGCTTTTCTTTGGCACCCCAAATGCGATTCTCGCGAAGTGCCATGGCTAAAGGTCTGCCAGCCGACATAGCGTCTGCAACACGCTTCATGGCTCGGATGTCTTCGGCTAGCGCCCAGTGAACCAACACGGCAGCTTCGCCCTCAGCTTGCAAGCCATCCAACATGCGCTGCGTGCGCTCGGCCTTGCCTGTCAGCACCGCCTCACTCAGTTTAAAGACATCGTAGCGCGCTACATTCATCACGGCAGATTCAATTTGCTCAAGACTAAGTTCGCCTTCTGGATACAACAGCGCCAGCTTTTGCACTTCTTGAAAAGCAGCCAGCAAATTGCCTTCCACACGATCGGCAAAAAATTGCAGTGCATGCTGACCTTCTGCGCCCGCTTGCACACGCTGGTTTTGCTGATTCAGCCGCTGCGCAATCCACTGCGG
>CANBRV010000120.1 GCA_947372005.1 Comamonadaceae bacterium
TTGGCGGATGCACGTGCGCGGCAGTATTTGGCGCGTCAAATGGATAACCATTTCTTTGGTGATGGAGCCGATGCAGCGCAGGGCTATGTCCCACCCGCAGCATAAGTCAGTTGCCGTTATTGGTGCCGGTTTAGCTGGGGCTGCTTGCGCACACGCTTTTGCTTCTGTAGGTTACAGCGTGATTGTTTACGAGCAGGCTGCGCATACGGCAGCTGGTGCGTCAGGCGTTCCTATTGGTTTATTTGCACCAAGCATCTCGGCGGATGACGCGCCTCACTCTCGATTGCTCAGACGTGGTGTTCATGTTTTGTTGCAAGAACTTCACCGTTTAACGGATGCTGGGTTACTTGAAGATGGCGTGGACTGGGCCATGACGGGTGTTTTGGAGCGCTGTATACGCAGCGATAAAAAATTGCCTAGCGCATGGTTAGATCCCGTCGATCCTGTTAAGTTTCAAAGTAGATCAGCCGGCAAGATCGAGTCCATAAGGCTTGCGCGAGAGGTGCCGCAAATTTTTCATGGCGCGGCTGGCTGGATTAACCCTAGACGATTGATTGATGCGTGGTTGGCTCATTCGAATATCCAATTACAAACTCTCCAGCGAGTTGAGCATCCCCATAGTTTGCAAGCTGATTTAGTCGTTATTGCCGCTGGGCATCAGACCAGTGAAGTATGGCCTACGTGCAAAACGCTTTTGCAATCTATACGTGGACAAGTGGAGTGGGGTAAAGGTGTTATGCCTACTCAGTTGCAGCACCCCATTAACGGCTTAGGACATTTCATACAAACGCCTAGCCTGTGGCTGGCGGGCGCTACATTTCAGCGCGACGAAATTGATGTGCAGCCGCGAACGAGAGACGTGGAGAAGAACTTTGAAAAACTTGTCACGTTGATGCCTGAAATCACGGATCTTGTGCTGGCGAGGCTTCGCGCTCAAGCTCAGTCTTGGGTTGGTGTTAGGGCAGCACAAAAAAATAGGCAGCCTTTGGTGCAAAAAATTGAATCATCAGAGCATCACAATTTATGGGTTTGCGCTGGACTTGGATCACGAGGATTAAGTTTGGCGGCGCTATGCGCGCAAGATGTTTTAAGCGCTGCTCTGGGCTCTAGCATCTAAAACTGCACGTCGTTCAGCTAAAAATGATTTGACAGAGTTGAGGTGAGCTACGGTCTCAGGGTCTTGGCTTGTTCCATATTCAGCAATAACGGCTTCGTATGTAGCTATGGCATCATCATTTTTTAGTAGCGCATTCAGTCGGTAAGCCTTATTCATCATTGCTTTGACAACGTAGAGTTGAAATGTTGGATCGACATGACACTGAAATTTTTTAATTAAAGCGTCGTATGCAATGACAGACTCTTCACTGCGATCGAGTGCGGCTAGCGTGGTGCCTGTGTTGAACATGGCGGCGGCTAGCACTTTGAGAAATTCGGTATCCTGTTCATCGCCAAATTGCGAGATGACGGATGCGTACTGAACAAGAGCCTCCTCTCGCTTGCCTTCTTTACCTAAAGCAATACCGTGCATACATAGATCTCGAGCGGCTTCTAATGCATCTTGGTTTTTTCTATCTGGGATCATGGTAATTTTTTTGTTGGCTTGATGGTGCTAGTTTTCTATATAGTGTTGCACGGCTTATGCCTAGTTTTTGAGCGGCTTCGGCGACATTGCCTTTTGCCTCTTGCATCGTTTGCTTGATCAGATTGGACGTAACTTCTTTAAGCGGTAGATGCGAAGGCGGATAACGCTGGATGTGTTGATTAGGTAATAAAGGCTCGGCATCAACACGAAGACCAGACCACAAAGGCACATTAAGGCATGGCTTACCTAATTTTGCAGCATCAAAAAAGCTTGCAACAGAAAGCGCAAATACATCGTTGATGCTCGATTTTTTATGTGGGCTGAGCATTTGCATGGCGGCTTGGTTAAAGCCAAGTATGCATCCTTCGTGGTCTATGGCCAATAAGCCATCTGAGGCCTCTCCCAGCTGCATGCCTGACCAATTCAGCCTAATGATGAGTGAATAGGTCAAGTTGTGAACCATCGCATTTTCAATCCGACGAGCAGATTGGGCCACTATGTGGGCTAATTCTGGACGCTCTTGCTCATCAACTCCTGTCAGATCCAACATACCAATACATATGCCATTGGGTGAAAACAAAGGCGCACCTGCACAACTGTAGACGGATGTCGCATTAAAAAAGTGTTCCCCTCGATGCAACCACACGGGCATTTGCTCTTGCAAGGCCGTACTAATGGCAGACGTGCCAATGCTGCGCTCTGATAAATCAACGCCGATGCGCGTAATGACTTGCGCTCGTGGGTCGCTGCGATCAATCACGCCATCGGTGTCAATCACAACGCCCATGGCGTTGGTCAAGACAGCAAAGTAGTGCGTGCTAGAAATAGCCAATCCTAGTTTTTGCATGGTCGGTCTTGCTGCTTGCAGTAGAGCGTGGTTGGCTTCTTCTGTTCGCTTGATAGCTTCGCGAGGGATGCTGTCAAAAGCCACGGCATCGTCTGGCGAGTGGCCATAGGCTATGCAGCGCCGCCATGATTGCTCTAGCCATGCTCGTTCAGGCGATAACGATGTAATTCGCAAATCTGATTGCGCGTCAGACGTAAAAACGCGCTCTCTAGCCTGACGAATTTGCTCCAGGCGATCAGTCGGGGTAATGACCGTATACATTAGTCAAATTATGCGTATGGATTTGTCGCATTTTGAGAATGAAGTGCGCTTAGAGCCCTAATCTAGGGTAAATCCCAGTGCGTAGCAGTGGTGTATGCGCGGTTGGACGCATACACTGACGTTCAGTTAGTTAGTTTTCTTATACAAGGAGCATGATATGAGCGTTCAATTCCAAGTTAACGGCAAGCCGATGACGGCTACTTCAGAGGGCAGCACGCCACTTTTGTGGGTTCTGCGTGATGAGTTAGACATGAAGGGAACCAAGTTTGGTTGCGGTGCTGCACTGTGCGGCGCTTGTACTGTGCATCTTGAGGGCAATCCGATTCGCTCGTGCCAAACACCGGTTGCGAGTGTGGCGGGCAAAAAAATCTCGACGATTGAAGGGCTTTCAAAAAACAACGACCACCCACTGCAAAAGGCGTGGATCGCGCACGATGTGCCGCAGTGCGGCTATTGCCAATCGGGGCAACTGATGAGCGCTGCCGCACTGCTGGCTAAAAACAAGAACCCAAGCGATGCGGATATTGATAACGCCATGAGCGGCAATATTTGCCGCTGCGGCACGTATCCACGTATCAAGGCTGCGATCAAAGATGCGGCTGCTTCCATGCGCAAAGCTTAAGGAGAACGAACATGACAAACTCTATTCAAACTCCAGCGTCCACTTCCCGCCGCGGTTTCCTCAAAGCCTCAGGAGCCGCATCCACATTGGCTTCCAGCGGTTTTATGCTTGGTGTTGCTCTGCCGGAGCGGGCCGCGGCTGCAGCCATGATTCACACTCCCAATGCATGGGTGCATATTGCGGACGACAACACGATTACGCTCCTTTCAGCTCGCTCGGAGATGGGCCAGGGGGTCTACACCTCCATGCCGATGCTGATTGCTGAAGAACTGAACGTCGATATCAAGCAAATCAAGGTGGCGATTGCACCGCCCGGTGCTGCATACACGAATGCACTTCTCGGCGCGCAAATTACGGGGGGCTCAACCTCGGTGCGTGACGGATGGGAGAAGCTACGCGTTGCGGGCGCGCAAGTGCGTGAGATGCTGCGCTCTGCGGCTGCGGCGCGTTGGGGGGTGGACTTAGATCAGGTGAAAGCCGACAAAGGCATACTGACTGCGCCTGGAGGCAAGCGCGCAACTTACGGCGAAATGGCCGAAGCGGCTTCGCGTCAGTCGGTGCCAGATAAGCCAATGATTAAAGATCCAAAAGATTTCAAAATCGTAGGCAAGGCGACCAAGCGGCTAGACACACCTGCCAAAACAAATGGAACGGCAGAGTTCGGTATCGATGTGAAATTACCTGGCATGGTCTACGCAAGTCTTGAACAATGCCCTGTGATTGGCGGCAAAGTAAAAAGCTTTGATAGTGCAGCGGCGAAAGTCATGCCTGGTGTCATCGACGTGGTGCAAATCAACGACGGTGTCGCGGTGGTAGCCAATAGCTACTGGCAAGCCGTGCAAGCACGCAAAGCCTTGAAGGTTGAGTGGGACGAGGGCGCGGTTGCGAGCATGAGCGATAAGTCTATGGCGGCTGCAACACGCAAGGCGTTAGCTGACGGTAAGGTATTGCCAATTGGCAAGCCTACAGGTGATGTTGCAAAAGCGCTTGCTGGCGCTGCCAAGGTTCTCAAGGCTGAGTACTACACACCTATGGAAGCGCATGCGCCGCTGGAGCCGATGAACTTTACCGCCGACTTTAAAAATGGGAAATGTTTACTGATAGGCGGGACCCAGTTTCAGCAAGGCGCTGTGGGTGCAACCGCTGCGGTACTGGGCATCAAGCCAGAAGACATCAGCGTGCAAACCACGTTCTTGGGGGGTGGTTTTGGCCGCCGAATTGAGCTCGACTTCATCATGCAAGCGGCGCAGATTTCTAAAGCCGTGGGCAAGCCAGTGAAGCTGCTGTGGTCGCGCGAAGACGATATGACGCATGACTTCTACCGTCCCATGGGCGTGAATCAACTCGCAGCTGGCTTGGACGCTTCAGGCAATCCTGTTGCATTGCATTTCAAAGTAGCTTCGCAGTCGGTCACGCAGCGTGCTTTTGGCTTGCCAAAAGATACATTTGATCCATTCATGGCCGAAGCGGCAACAGGACCGTACAGCATTCCCAATACCCAGCACGACCTCGTGATTTATGACACAGGCTTCCGTGTGGGCTATTGGCGCTCGGTTAGTCACAACATGAATTCTTTTGCGAACGAAAGTTTTGTAGATGAAATGGCAAAAGCGGCAGGCAAAGACCCTTATGCGTTTCGTATGGCGTTACTGAAAGACAAGCCGCGTTTTGCCAATGTGCTAAAGCTGGCTGCTGACAAAGCGGGCTGGGGCAAAAAGTTGCCAACAGGACGTGCGCTAGGTATTGCCCTACAGGAGGGGTACGACACTTACATGGCGCAGGTCGCCGAAGTTTCTGTTAGTGCGAACGGCGTGAAAGTTCATAAAGTCACGGTGGCGGTAGATGCGGGGCGATTAGTGAATCCAGATACTGTAGAGGCGCAAATTCAGTCCAGCATCGTGTTTGGTATGAGCGCAGGTTTGATGCAGGAAATTACGGTCGATAAAGGCCGCGTGCAGCAAACCAACTACAACAACTTCCCAGTCGTGCGTATGAACGAATCGCCCAAGATGGACATCATTTTGGTGAAGAGTACCGAGAAGCCTGGCGGCATTGGTGAGCCAGCGACTGCGTTAGTTGTGCCCGCGATTGCCAATGCCGTGGCAACGCTCACGGGCAAGCGTATACGCAGCTTGCCTTTGACGGCAGATGCCATCAAAGCTGCGTAAGTTTTAGGCGGCTTAATTGGAATCTTTAGATCTTCGTGTCCTAGCGGATGCTCTAGCTTGGCGCTCAAACGGTCACGAGGTAACCCTTGTGACCGTTGTTGAGACGTGGGGCAGTGCGCCGCGTCCGCCTGGCGCGATGCTGGCGGTGCGTGACGATGGCGTAGTCAGTGGTTCGGTCTCGGGCGGCTGCGTCGAAGATGATTTGATTGCACGTATTAAGGCGGGTGAGCACGCAGGTAGCAAGCCCAGCATGATTGCATATGGCGTCACGAAAGACGAAGCGGCGCGTTTCGGCTTGCCTTGCGGCGGCACGCTGCGATTGGTGCAAGAGCCCTTGCTGGAGATGGGCTGGGCAAAGGAGCTGCTGGCTCGAGCTGCTAATCATGAGCTGTTGGCTCGAACCTTGACGCTCTCTACAGGTGCCGTGCAACTTCGTACAGCAATACGTGGCGAAGCCATGGCATTTGATGGACTCACTCTCACGACGATGTTTGGTCCCAAATGGAGGTTGCTTTTGATTGGTGCGGGGCAGCTTAGCCAAGCGGTGGCACAAATCGCGCAGATGCTGGATTTTGAAGTGCTGGTGTGCGATCCACGCGAAGAATACGCCGCCACGCTACGGATGGAAAACGTCATCCGCGTACAGGGCATGCCTGACGATGTGGTACGGGAAATGGGGACAGATGCGCACACAGCCATCGTGGCGCTCACACATGACTCCAAACTAGACGATATGGCGTTGATGGAGGCGCTTAAATCGGATGCGTTTTATGTGGGGGCGTTGGGGTCGAGGCGAAATCAAGCCGCCCGCAAAGCAAGATTGATCGAGCATTTTGAAATGACAGAGGCAGATTTTGCAAAATTACATGGGCCTGTTGGTTTGCGATTGGGAGCAAAAACGCCTGCTGAAATTGCGGTCTCTATCATGGCAGAAATTGTCCAAATCAAGAACACTGCCGTTAATGACTCAGTGAGTCTCCCCTCGCAAGAGGATTGCAGGCTATAATTGAGCGGCTTTGCTACCCAGCAAGGCAAATTAGCAAACAGATTCATTCAAGGTGTTTTTTGCAGACTAGCTCCGCACAAGACTCGAATCTGTTTTAGATCTTAACCTTTGATTTTATTGGAAATATTATGTCAGTATCCATGCGCGATATGCTGGAAGCGGGTGTCCATTTCGGTCACCAAACACGTTTCTGGAACCCTAAGATGGCCCCGTTTATTTTTGGTCATCGCAACAAAATTCACATCATCAACTTGGAAAAATCGTTGCCGATGTTCCAAGACGCAATGAAGTTTGCGAGTCAAACTGCTGCCAAGCGCGGCACGATTTTGATGGTTGGCACCAAGCGCCAAGCGCGCGAATTCATTGTTGAAGAAGCGGCACGTGCTGGTATGCCTTTCGTGAGCCAGCGTTGGCTCGGCGGCATGCTGACGAACTTCAAAACCGTTAA
>CANBRV010000121.1 GCA_947372005.1 Comamonadaceae bacterium
ATTTTCAATTTTTAAATTAGGTGCCTTGAAGCGTGTTGTAGAAGGTGGCGATGAAGGCACGCTAGTTACGGTTTGAATTGTCACGATTTAGGATTATTGAAACATGAGCATTGCAGAAATTAAAAATAACATAACTAACAAGATGGCAATGTCGATAGAGGCATTGAAGAGCAATCTTGCTAAAGTACGTACTGGACGGGCTAATCCAGCCATGCTTGACTCGGTGCAGGTTGAATACTACGGTTCCATGGTGCCACTTTCGCAAGTAGCTAATTTGTCATTATTAGATTCTCGGACGATTAGTGTTCAGCCATGGGAAAAAAACATGGCCGCCAAAATTGAAAAAGGTATTCGTGAATCAGACCTTGGTTTAAATCCATCTACGATGGGTGATTTGATTCGTGTTCCACTGCCTATGATGAGTGAAGAGCGCCGCAAAGAAATGACTAAACTGGCACGTAATGAAGGTGAAACAGCCAAAATTGCTATCCGTAACTTGCGCCGTGACGCTAACGATGCGGTAAAGAAGTTGGTTAAAGATAAAGAAGCCTCGGAAGATGATCAAAAACGTGCTGAAGCCGATGTGCAGAAGGCGACTGATGCGCGCATCAATGAAGTGGATGCTCTAGTTGCTGCTAAAGAAAAAGATATTTTGGCGGTTTGATTGATTGATTCGCCCATACCGCATAAAGTAATCCCGAATCACATTGCCATTGTCATGGATGGTAATGGTAGGTGGGCGAAAAAAAGGTTTTTACCGCGTTTAGCTGGGCATAAGCGCGGCGTTGACTCGCTTCGAGATTGCGTAAAAGATTGTTTGGCGCGAGGCGTGCAGGTGCTAACTGTTTTTGCTTTTTCATCCGAAAACTGGAATCGTCCTGCGGATGAAGTATCGGGTTTGATGGAGTTGCTTGGCTTAGCGTTAACGCGTGAAGTTAAGGATTTGAAGTCGAATGGCGTTCGACTTTTCTTTGTCGGTGATCGATTGGCGTTGTCGGAAAAGCTGATTGCTGCATTGGCTAACGCAGAGCAAGAAACGGCGGGTAATAACAAGCTGATTTTGAATGTTTGTTTAAATTATGGTGGGCGTTGGGATATTGTTCAGGCCGCGTCACGCTTGGCTTCTGATGGAATCCCTATCACAGCGGAATCATTAAGTCGGACAATGTCCATGTCCCATGTGTCTGATCCTGACCTCTTTATTCGCACAGGAAGCGAGCAGCGATTGAGTAATTTCTTGCTTTGGCAGGCTGCCTATTCTGAGCTTTACTTTTCAAATAAGTTGTGGCCTGAGTTTGATGCGACGGAACTGGACGCGGCTATTGCTGCGTATAGTGGCAGAGAACGTCGTTTTGGAAAAACATCAGAACAAATAGAAAACCATCATGCTAATTAAACGCATCATTACTGCGGTGGTTCTATTGAGCATTTTGTTGCCCGCGTTATTTTTAGGTTCTCCCAATTTGTTTAACGGTCTGGCACTTATTTTAATTGCGGCCGGTGTTTGGGAATGGTCACGTATGAATGGTTATGGCCAGGCTATGGCGATCTTTTTTGCGCTGGATGCCTTTGTGATTGGATGGGGTTTGATGTACCTAGGCATGACGCGATATCCCGTACCCCAGCTGTGGCTGGTTGCGGCTGGCATATGGGTTTTGGCCTCAAGTTATTTGCTTAACAATGGGGTCGGTAGCTGGGCGCGTATTCCAAAAGCCGTACGGTTGGTCGTGGGCGTGCTACTTATTTGCACGGCATGGCTAGCGGTTGCGCAGCTTCGTGAGATTGGCATTAATCTGCTGCTTTCGTCATTATTGTTAGTTTGGGCTGCGGATATTTGTGCTTATGCGGCTGGCAGGCTGCTGGGTGGCAAACTCTTTGGCATGCGTAAACTGGCTGCGTCGATTAGCCCAGGAAAGACCTGGGAGGGTGTGCTGGGTGGCTTTATCGGTGTTTTATTGGTCGCCTATTTTTGGCTTTGGCTAGATCAAAAATATGCATCTGATAGCTTAAGCCTTTACTCCTTGCTGTGGGCGCGCTGGGGCTGGATTGGGCTTGTAGCGCTTGTTTTTTTAACAATGCTTGCGGTCGTTGGTGATTTGATTGAATCGCTGGTCAAGCGAAGCGCTGGCGTGAAGGACTCAAGTGGCTTGCTTCCAGGTCATGGTGGTGTACTCGACCGAGTTGATGCGCTCTTATCAGTATTGCCAGTGGCAATGTTTTTTGTGAGCTTGTCATGACAGGAAAACAGCGAGTCACGATTTTGGGTTCCACTGGATCCGTTGGCGCCAATACGCTAGACGTGATCAGGCGTCATCCGGATCGCTTTGAAGTCTTTGCGCTGACTGCTAAATCGCGGTGGGAGCTTTTGCTTGCACAAGCGGCTGAGTTCAAACCCTTATTTGTGGTGATGATTGACCCAGAAGCTGCATCCGCCTTGGCCGCTAGGCTTAAAGCCGAAGGGCTTGCGACGCATGTATTAACGGGCGAACAAGCACTTTGCGATGTGGCGCGTGAAGAGCGTGTGGATACGGTGATGGCTGCTATCGTCGGCGCCGCAGGGCTCGCACCTTGTATGGCAGCTGCAAACACGGGTAAAAGGTTGCTATTGGCAAACAAAGAAGCCTTGGTGATTGGTGGTGAGGTATTTATGAATGCCGTGCGAGAAGGTGGTGCAACGCTTTTGCCTATTGACAGCGAGCATAGCGCTATTTTTCAATCCCTACCTGAAAATCGCGCGACATGGGCGTCGCGCATTGACAAAATTATTCTGACCGCATCAGGCGGGCCATTTTTAAACCGTGATCTTGCGACCTTTGGCACTATTACACCTGATGAGGCGTGCGCACATCCGAATTGGGTGATGGGACGCAAGATTTCGGTTGACTCTGCGACCATGATGAATAAAGCTTTGGAAGTGATTGAGGCCAAGTATCTTTTTGGCGTGCTACCCTCACAAATTGAAGTTGTCATTCATCCCCAAAGCATTATTCACTCGATGGTTCAGTACAAAGATGCCTCGGTTGTGGCGCAGTTAGGAACGCCGGATATGCGGGTGCCTATCGCTTATGGTTTATCGTATCCAGATCGTATCGAGAGTGGGGCGGCAAGCCTTGATTTTCATACCTTGACGAGTATGACTTTCGCCAAGCCTGATCTAGAGCGCTTTCCCAGTCTTGCACTTGCTTGGGCGGCTATGAATGAGCCGTCAGGTACGATTTTGCTCAACGCCGCTAATGAGGTCGCTGTTGAAGCTTTTCTTTCTGGTCGTATTCGCTTTGACCAAATTAAAGTGTTGAATGCAGAAATCGTTAATAGTCTAGCTTGCCCGGTGGCAAATAATTTGGGCGATATCCTTATTATTGATGGGTTGGCTAGGCAGGTTGCTAGCCAGACCTGCAATCGATTGGCCAGCGAAAAATGAACGGACTTCTTTCTTTCCTTTCCTTTTTGTTTGTGATAGCTGTGCTGATTGCCGTACATGAGTGGGGGCATTACCGCATGGCGGTACTGGTTGGCGTGCGCGTCATTCGGTTTTCACTGGGCTTTGGTAAGCCGCTTCTTAAATGGACGCCTAAGCGTCAGCCTTTATTGGATGGTCAGCCACAGACTACCGAGTTTGTAATCGCTGCTTTGCCATTTGGCGGTTACGTGAAGATGCAGGATGAGCGAGAACCCGATCAACCAGCCATTGCCGCCGATGACCTACACCAGTCGTTTAACCGCAAGCCTTTGTGGGCAAGGGCTGCTGTGGTTTTTGCAGGACCTTTAGCAAATTTAGTACTCGCTATTTTTCTTTTCGCTGCTTTGAATTGGGTTGGTACGAATTTGCCTAAAGCTAGGCTCATTGAGGTGCTAAGTGACGGTGCGGCTGCATCTGCCAAGCTGCAAGCTGGTGACCTCGTGCTAAGCCTAGATGATCGCAAAATTACCGATAGCATTCAGTTACGTGAGCTGATTCGAGAGTCGAATCAGGGCTTGTCTCAAAATTGGTTGATTGAGAGGCAAGGACGGCTGCAGACCGTCATGGTGACGCCTCGGGTAGTGGCAGAGTCGAGTGAATTTTTAGGGAAAGAACGGATTGGCCGTGTGGGGGCAATCATTGGATCCTACAACGAGTTGGTTGATGTCCGCTTTGGCATCGCAGACGGATTGACGCTAGCGGTTCAGAAAACTTGGAGTTTGAGCGTCTTGACCGTTAAAACGCTTGGACGCATGCTGGTGGGCGAGGCATCTCTTAAAAATCTTACGGGGCCTGTAACAGTAGCGGAATATTCGGGCAAAACGGCGGCTATGGGCATTGCCACGTTCACTCTATTTTTGGGTCTGATGAGCGTGAGTTTGGGGATTCTTAATTTGTTGCCATTACCTATGCTGGATGGCGGACATCTGATGTATTATCTTTGGGAGTTGCTAACTGGCAAAGCAATTAGTCCCGTGTGTCTGGATAAGTTGCAGCGCGCAGGCTTTGTCTTACTCATTTTGTTGACTGTGCTGGCGCTGTATAACGATCTCGTCCGAGTTTTTGGACTTCACAGTTTTTTTGGTTAATTACTCTATGCTTTCATTTTTAAAAATTGCAGTGTTATCTTTTTGCGTATTGATTGCATCGCAAGCCGCGGCTGTTGAGCCTTTTGCAGTGAAGGATATTCGCGTCGAGGGACTACAGCGTGTGGAGCCGGGTACGGTGTTTGCCACTTTGCCTTTTCGCACAGGCGATACCTTTAATGATGATAAAGGGACTGCCGCGATACGTGCTTTGTTCGCACTTGGGCTGTTTAAAGATGTTCGACTAGAGACTAAAGATGGGGTACTTATTGTGGTGGTGGAAGAGCGTCCAACCATTGCAGATTTAAATTTTGTAGGCACCAAAGAATTTGATAAAGATAATTTGATTAAGTCACTTAAAGATGTTGGATTGGCGACGGGGCGTGCCTACGACAAGGCGTTGGCTGACCGGGCCGAGCAAGAGTTGAAGCGTCAGTACGTGAGCCGGAGCTTGTATGGTGCTGAGGTGGTGACTACCGTCACGCCTATTGAACGTAATCGTGTGAATTTGACATTTACGGTTCTAGAAGGCGAGGTCGCAAAAATTAAAAATTTGCGCATTATTGGTGCTAAGGCTTTTAGCGAATCTACATTGCGAAATCAATTGGACTTGGATACTACGGGCTTCATGAGCTGGTATACGAAGAGCGATCGCTATACACGCAACAAATTTAATGCAGACTTAGAAAGTCTACGCTCATACTACTTGTCACGTGGTTATCTGGAATTCAAAATTGAATCGACACAAGTTGCGCTATCCCCTGATAAACAGCGAGTGGATATTACGATTACAGTAACAGAAGGGTTGCGATATATTGTGTCATCTGTCGAGCTTAAGGGTAATTATTTAGGCAAAGATGATGAATTCAAATCGCTCGTAAAAATTTCAGTGGGACAAGCTTATAACTCTGAAACTGTTGCGGTCACTACAAAAGCGTTTACAGATTTATTTGGTAAATTTGGCTTTGCTTTCGCGCATGTTGAATCAGTGCCAGACATTGATAAAAAAACAGCCCAAGTTAAATTAATATTGGCAGCAGAACCCGCAAGGCGAGCTCAAGTTCGTCTTATCAATATCAGTGGCAACTCTAAAACAAAAGATGAGGTCGTTCGACGAGAATTTCGACAATTTGAAGCCTCATGGTACGACGGTGACAAAATTAAACTCTCCCGAGATCGAATTGATCGGCTAGGTTATTTCAAAGAAGTTAAAGTTGATACGCAAGAAGTGCCAGGTTCGCAAGATCAAGTAGATTTGAACCTGAATGTTGTAGAAAAACCAACGGGCAGTCTGACCTTGGGAGCTGGTATTTCGAGTACGGAGGGTTTGACGCTGCAATTTGGTGTTCAGCAAGACAATGCATTTGGAACGGGGCATTTTCTAGGCATCAACGTTAATACAAGTAAGTACAACCGTATTTACTCTATTAATACTACCAATCCCTATTTCACTGCCGAAGGCGTATCGCGAACCTATGAGATTTATCAACGACGGACTCGCCCATATAGCGTAGTGGGCGGTGATTACCAGTTAACTACTTCCGGCCTTGCTCTGCGTTTTGGCATTCCATTTACTGAGTTAGACCGAGTGTTTTTAGGCATCAGTGCAGAGCAAATTCAAATTGAATCTGGCACAAGTATTCCAGCCTCTTATTTGGCTTATGCAGACACCTTTGGTTATACCAGTCGGAGCTATCCTTTTACGCTCGGTTGGAGTCGTGACGACCGTGATAGTACTTTGGTTCCAAGCAAAGGGCAGTATCAACGGGTGAGCAGTGACTTGGCTAAAGCAGGTGATGCGCAGTACACACGGACGTCTTATCAATATCAACAGTACGTCCCGATTAATAAGCAATATACGTTTGCACTTAATACCGAGTTGGGGTGGGGGCGTGGTCTAGGTGGTCGCCCCTTTCCAGTTTTTAAAGATTTTTACTCAGGTGGCTTAGGCTCGGTACGTGGTTTTGCTCAGAGCAGCTTGGGTCCCAGAGACGTTACTGGGGCTTATATTGGTGGACCGAAGAAGTTGACATTGAATGCGGAGATTAATACACCATTTCCTGGTGCTGGTAATGACCGTACCTTGCGACTCTATGGGTTTTATGATGCGGGTAATGTATTTGGTGAAAATGATTCATATGACTTCTCAAAATTGCGTACATCTGTAGGCGTTGGTCTTAGCTGGATATCACCATTAGGGCCGTTGCGCTTTGCAATTGCTCGCCCAGTAAGGGCCTTCTCTGGCGATAGAATAGAGAGATTCCAGTTCCAAATGGGAACAGCTTTTTAAACCTTATTTTTATGAACCGCATCACTCAACTTTTACTTGTAGCTGTCTTTTCTTTGACTTTTTCAAG
>CANBRV010000122.1 GCA_947372005.1 Comamonadaceae bacterium
CCGCATCCGATGATGAGGACGCGGGTTTGTTTAAAGCGACGGTTTTTAGCGCCTATGAATGAGGTTTTCATGGGGAGGTCTGCAAGGGGATAATCTAAAGCTTGTCAATTTCTTAATCGTTAATTTCTCAATCATAGTTATGTCTTTCAAAATCACCGTAGAACCCTCTAACCGCACTTTTGATGTCAACGAGGGCGAAGCCATCCTCACCGCTGGTATCCGTCAAGGCGTGTCGATGCCTTACGGCTGCAAAGACGGCGCGTGCGGCTCGTGCAAGTGCTTGAAGCTGTCGGGTACCGTCAAGCACGGCGCACATCAAAGCAAGGCGCTGTCCGATATGGAGGAAGCCAACGGCTACGTGCTGACCTGCTGCGCCGTTCCGCAAAGCGATGTAGTGCTGGAGTCCAAGCAAGTCACCGCTGCGGACGCCTTCCCTGTCAAAAAAATGCCAAGTCGCATCACAACGATGGAGCGCCTCAGTCATGACGTGATGCGCCTCACCCTGCAACTGCCAACGGCGGAGCCATTTCAATATCACGCGGGGCAATACATCGAGTTCATTTTGCGCGATGGGGCTCGCAGGGCTTATTCCATGGGCAATGCGGCACATACGACTGAGGGGAAGTCGATTGAGCTGCACATCCGTCACATGCCAGGAGGTAAGTTTACCGATCAAGTATTTAGCACAATGAAGGAAAAGGACATCGTCCGCATTGAAGGGCCATATGGTGGTTTTTATCTGCGCGAAGACTCTGAAAAACCCATGATCTTGTTAGCTTCGGGCACGGGCTTTGCCCCCATCAAAGCGCTCATCGAGCACATGGAAAAGATTGGTTCCACTCGCCCTGCTACTTTGTACTGGGGCGGTCGCCGCCCATCTGATATGTATTTGGATGCGTGGGTGAAAGAGAAGTTATCTGTGATGCCCAACCTCAAATACGTGCCAGTCATCTCAGACGCGCTGCCAGAGGACGCATGGACAGGTCGCACAGGCTTTGTTCATGCTGCGGCAATCGCTGATGTTCCCGACATGAGTGGCTATCAGGTCTACGCCTGCGGCGCACCCATCGTGATTGAGTCCGCGCAAAAGCAGTATGTAGAAAAGTGCGGATTGCCAAGCGACGAGTTTTATGCGGATTCGTTTACTACCGAGGCGGATAAGGCGAAAACAGCATGAAATCGCTTTTGACGCTGCTGCTTGCGGCGCTGCCACTGGTTGCATTCGCCCAAGCGCAAAAAGCCATTCGTCTCGTTGTTCCCTACGCCGCTGGCGGTCCGATTGATGTGAGCGCAAGGTTGCTCGCCGATAAGGTTAAAGGTGACGTGGGTAGCGTCATCGTCGATAACAAGCCCGGTGCCGGTGGCAACTTGGGCGCAGACCTTGTGGCAAAAGCCGCGCCAGACGGTATGACCATTGGCATTGCAGCCGTTGCCACGCACGCGATCAACCCGTGGTTGTTTGCCAAGATGCCGTATGACTCAATCAAGGATTTCACGCCGATCACGCAAATTTTGCGCGTGCCCAATGTGCTGGTGATGAATAGCGAAACAGCAAAGCGGCTTAATATCCAGACGCTGGCTGACTTTGTGGCCTATGCCAAAGCCAATCCCGCCAAGCTCAATTACGGCAGCGGTGGCCTTGGCAGTGCAGGGCATTTAGCGGGCGAAATGTTTAAAGCGCGTGCGGGTATTTTTGCGGTACACATTCCGTACAGCGGCGGCAATCCTGCGCAGCTCGCGCTGCTATCTGGACAAGTTGATTTCAATTTTGACAATCTCGCCACCGCAGCGCCCAATATCAAGAGTGGGAAATTGAAAGCGCTAGGCGTGACCACGCTGGCAAGGTCACACGCACTGCCCCTAGTGCCTGCCATTGCCGAGACATTCAAAGGATTTGAGATTGACAGTTGGTGGGGGTTGGTTGCGCCAGCGAACTTAACGCCTGCCTTGCAAGCCAAGCTTCATGCGGCCTTCACGACGGCATTACAGAGCGAGGACATTAAAGCTCGCTTCGCCAATTTGTATGCTGAACCCACGCCCACTACGCCCGAAGCGTTTGCTGCACTCATTCAAAGCGAGCTTAAAAAATATGAGCCGATGGTGAAGGCGAGTGGCGCAAAGGCGGAATGATGGTGAGTAGCCGCTAAAAAGTAAAAAGCCCTTGATTTTTCAATCAAGGGCTTCTATACATTGGTGCGGCTGGCAGGAATTGAACCCACGACCCTCTGGTTCGTAGCCAGATACTCTATCCAACTGAGCTACAGCCGCGCACAGCCACTGATTATAAGGCAGGTTCGCCAGTTTGCCAAGCCTGTCGCCAAACAGTTTTTCCGCCACTAGCTTTATCTAGTTGCACCAGCACGGCATCGTGCGCCGCTATTTCGTCACTTGAAGCCATCAAAACAGGTAAATCGTACTGACGTAAATCAATCGTTTGAGTCGTTGCACTCTTATCTTCCGCGTTTGCATCCATCAACAGCGCATCTTGCCCGCGTGTGAGGCCAATATACACGTCTGCCAGCAACTCGGCGTCTAACAGCGCTCCGTGCAGCTTGCGGCCCGAGTTATCCACGCCCAAGCGGTCACATAGCGCATCCAAGCTATTGCGCTTGCCTGGGTATTGGTGCTTGGCCATCGCCAGCGAGTCCACCACCTTGGTGACCACACTGGTAAAGCGATTCTTGTTAGCCCGTGCCAATTCCGACTCTAAAAATCCCACATCAAACGGCGCGTTGTGAATGATGACTTCTGCGCCTGCGATGTAACTTAAAAAATCGTCTGCAATTTCGGCAAATTTGGGCTTATCGCTCAAAAACTCGGTCGTGAGGCCGTGAACACGCAGAGCACCCTCGTCACTCTCGCGCTCAGGATTGAGGTAGTAATGTTTGTTGTTGCCCGTCAGTTTGCGGTTCAGCAATTCAACGCAACCGAGCTCGACAATCCGATCGCCATTTTGCGGCGATAACCCTGTTGTTTCGGTATCCAACATGACTTGGCGCATGATTCTCTACCTTTAACTTAATGCAATTCTTTCGCGTGGTTGATGGTGTATTTTGGAATCTCCACCACCAAATCGGTTTGCGCCACAAAGGCTTGGCACGACAGGCGCGAGTTGGGCTCTAGTCCCCAAGCGCGGTCTAGCAAATCCTCTTCGTTTTCGTCCATCTCGTTCAAGCTGTTAAAACCCTCGCGGACAATGATGTGGCAGGTGGTGCACGCGCAGCTCATGTCGCAGGCATGCTCGATGGCAATGCCGTGCTCGAGCAATGCTTCGCACAGACTGTCACCGCTGGAAGCCTTGATTGACGTGCCCTGCGGGCAAAGCTCTGCGTGCGGAAGGATTTTGATAGTGATAGCCATAATTTAGATATTCTCGATGTTTTTCCCAGCCAGCGCACGTGCAATGCCAGCATTCATTCTGGCAGCGGCAAAGGCTTCGGTGGCTTTGGCAAGTTCGGCCGTTACGGCCTCTATAGCCCTAGCATCTTCCAGTGATTTTGAAGCCGTGCATGCAGCGACTAATTCGTCAATTTGAGTTTGCGACTCCGCATCCAATAAATCACGATCCGAGCTAAGCGCCGACTGCACCGCAATCACCATGCGATCAGCCTCTAGCCTTGCTTCTGCCAACGCCCGAGCCGCCATATCTTGTGCGGCTGTACCAAAGCTGTCTCGCAGCATGGTGGCGATTTGCTCGTCGGTCAATCCATAACTGGGCTTCACATCAATACGCGCTTCAACGCCCGAGCCTTGCTCCACTGCCGCTACGCTAAGCAGTCCATCAGCATCCACCGTAAACGTGACGCGAATTTTGGCTGCGCCTGCCGCCATGGGCGGAATGCCGCGCAGCTCGAACCGCGCCAGCGAGCGACAATCCGCAACGAGGTCGCGCTCACCCTGCACCACGTGCAGTGCCAGCGCGGTTTGCCCGTCTTTGTAGGTCGTAAAGTCTTGCGCCATCGCCGTAGGAATCGTTTGATTGCGCGGCACGATGCGTTCCACCAAACCGCCCATCGTCTCGATGCCCAACGAGAGCGGAATGACATCCAAGAGCAGCATATCGTCCGCATCCGTACCCGTTTTGTTACCTGCCAATTGATTGGCTTGAATGGCAGCACCCAGCGCGACCACTTCATCAGGGTTGAGATTAGTGAGTGGCGGCTTGCCAAAGAACTCTCCCACCACAGATTGGATGTATGGCATGCGCGTAGAGCCGCCCACCATGACCGTACCGTCGATATCAGAGGGCTTGAGCTTCGCATCGCGCAAGGCTTTTTTGACCGCAGCGAGCGTGCGATCAGTGAGCGGCTTTGTGATTTCTACAAACTGTGCGCGTGTGATGGCCTGGTCGCCCACCTGCACCGCATCTGCTGTGGTTAGTTTTTCTTTTATTTTTCGCGCTTCAAACGTGCTGACTTTGCCATTCAAAAATGCCACGACCGCATGGTCGTAATCATCACCGCCTAAGGCAGAGTCTCCGCCTGTGGCGATGACTTCAAACACCCCTTTATTTAGTCGCAAGATTGAGATGTCAAACGTGCCACCCCCTAAGTCGTAAATCGCGTAGATGCCTTCGGCTGCATTGTCGAGTCCATAGGCAATCGCTGCGGCTGTAGGCTCGTTAATCAAGCGCAAAACATTCAGTCCCGCGAGCTGCGCCGCATCCTTGGTGGCTTGGCGTTGTGCATCGTCAAAGTAAGCAGGCACGGTAATCACGGCGCCCAAAATATCGTCATCGAACGTGTCTTCGGCTCGGTACCTAAGCGTTGCCAAAATTTCGGCACTCACTTCAACAGGGGACTTTTCGCCAGCGACCGTTTGAATGCTCACCATACCGGCCTTTGCCGCCAAGTGATATGGCAATGATGATGCGTTCGTGATGTCCGCTAAGCCACGACCCATAAGGCGTTTGACAGAGGCGATGGTGTTCGTTGGGTCACTCACCTGAGCAGCCATGGCCGCAAAACCGATCTCGCGTTTATCGGCATCGACATAGCGAACCACTGACGGCAAAATCACGCGGCCTTGTTCATCTGGCAAGCACTCGGCAACGCCGCTGCGCACACTTGCCACTAACGAATGCGTAGTACCAAGATCAATGCCAATGGCGATACGCCGCGCGTGGGGATCGGGCGCTTGGTTGGGTTCAGAGATTTGCAGGAGAGCCATGTTGGGAATTCGTTTTTCTAAAGACGATCTTCTAATTCGGATTCAAATTTTTCAATGAACATCAGGCTACGAACCAAGCTAGACGCGGCATCTGAAGCATTTTCTTTGTCTAAGGAGCGGCCGCATTGGGCTAGCAGCTTTTGCTTGAGAGCGGAAACTTCAGCCAAGAGTGTTTCAATTTGCTCGTAGCTGGTGGCATCATCCGCCGCCTCGCGCCATTCGATTTGCTGCATCAAAAATGTGGCAGGCATAGCGGTGTTGTTTTCGGCGTTGATGGGGGCGCCGCGTAACTCACACAAGTAAGCAGCGCGTTTGAGTGGGTCTTTCAGCCGCTGGTACGCCTCATTGATTCGCACGCTCCACTGCATGGCGAGGCGCTGAGCAGTCGCTCCTTGCGCAGCAAATTTATCGGGATGCGCTTCGCGCTGCAGGGCTTTCCATTTGGTATCTAGCTCTGGCAGACTTTGTTCGTACTGCTCAGGCACACCAAATATTTGGAAATCATTGTCCGTGAGGCTAGACACGGAAAGATTCACCGCAACCGCAGCGGTCACGCTCGTTGGGATTAATAAATTTGAAGCCTTCGTTCAAACCTTCGCGAGTGTAGTCAAGCGTAGTGCCTTCGATATACGGCAAGCTTTTTGGATCAACCAACACCTTGATCCCGCGATCTTCAAACACCACGTCTTCTGGCATTTGCTCGTCCACGTATTCCAGCTTGTATGCCAGACCCGAGCAGCCCGTGGTCTTGACGCCAAGGCGCACACCTAGGCCTTTGGCGCGCTTGGCGAGATAACGGTTAACGTGCTTGGCAGCGGTTTCGGACAGCGTGACGGACATAGTCTTTTCTCTTAAATTTAGGCAGCTACAGCTGTTCCAATTTTGGCTTTGTAATCATTCACAGCCGCTTTAATCGCATCTTCCGCGAGGATGGAGCAATGGATCTTGACAGGCGGCAGCGCCAACTCTTCGGCGATTTGGCTGTTCTTGAGTGCTGCAGCTTCGTCCAGCGTCTTGCCCTTGACCCATTCGGTCACCAGCGAGCTAGACGCAATGGCCGAGCCGCAGCCATAGGTTTTAAAGCGTGCGTCTTCGATGATGCCCGTGACGGGGTTGACCTTGATTTGCAGCTTCATCACGTCGCCGCAAGCAGGTGCGCCAACCATGCCCGTGCCAACGGATTCGTCGCCCTTGTCGAAGCTGCCGACATTGCGTGGGTTTTCGTAGTGATCGACTACTTTGTCTGAATAAGCCATGATTTTTCTCCTTGAAAAATGCTAAAAATTTAGTGCGCCGACCATTGAATGGTGGAAATATCAATGCCGTCTTGGTACATCTCCCAAAGCGGCGATAGATCGCGTAGCTTGGCGACGTTTTCTTTAATTGTTTTGACTGCGAAGTCCATTTCTTCTTCGGTCGTCCAGCGACCAATTGTCATGCGAAGACTGGAGTGCGCGAGTTCATCACTGCGTCCCAAGGCACGTAGCACATAGCTTGGCTCTAAGCTGGCACTGGTACAAGCCGAGCCGCTAGACACCGCAAGTCCTTTGATGCCCATGATGAGCGACTCGCCTTCGACGTAGTTAAAACTCATGTTGAGGTTGTGCGGCACGCGCTGCGTCTCGTGACCATTGATGAAGACTTGCTCAATATCTTTCAATCCATTGAGCAACCGATCTTTCAAGGCTGTGATGCGTTTGTT
>CANBRV010000123.1 GCA_947372005.1 Comamonadaceae bacterium
CGCGTATAGGCCTCGCCCAGCTCACGGAACATCTTGGGTGTAAAGCCGTTGCGTTTGGCAGGGCGGTTGATGGCGATTTGCAGGATGGCGCCATGGACGCTGGTGTCAATGCTGCCTTCAGAGTGTGGCTCGGGGTGTGGCATGGTGTGTCCTTCGTATTAACTCACGACTTGGAAGGTGCTTAATGCTAGCATGATGTAGTCTTTCCTATGATAAGTGTTCATGCCATCTTTTTCTGTTGTCGATGTCATTGAGTTTCCAGTCGTATTTCATAGGGATAGTTTTTTTAGAAAGATATGTGATGCAAGTTGATGCACTAATGAAGTTATTGGATATTCTTGGGCCCTACAGATCAAAAGAAAGAACGATTTCGGTGCGAGATATTGCATTGAAATGGGACGAACGATATCCAGATGGGAAGCCCGAGCCAGCGACGGTAAGAAATATTCAGCGCTACGTTAATCAGCTTGCAACGCCAACGGCTGACTTCCCTGCATTACTTGGCGTGGATTGCTTGGATATTTCGGTCAGCGTTAGAAAAGCATCCAGTAAGCGAACAGGTAGCCTTATCAATAAAGAGGTTAATCACTACTATCTGCCGCCCGAAAATCTGGTTAAGTGGTTCATGACTGAACCCGTTGCGTTGCAGCTCATGATTACAGGGCAGGTTGTTGGTCAGTCACTTGGCGCTATCAAACAACTGTCAACTCAAGATGCCGAAATGCTGGCTAATCAAGTCCTGAGTAGAGACAAAGCCGCAGAGCTGCGAAAAATTGCTGCTTGCGTCAGAATTGTTCCTGATGGACTTGGAAGACTTCGGACATTGATTCAACCTAAAGTCATCCAAAAAATTGTTGATGCCATCGTTGCAAATAAAGCCGTTGCTATTGAATATAAAACTCCTACGGGTAAAGATGGAAAAAGAATCGTTAATCCTCTTGGACTTGTTGGTAAAGATGGCACGGTGTATTTGGTTGCATCCAAAGGCTTTGATCCAGTCATTGTTCACTACGCACTCCAGCGTGCAACGGATGCAGAAGTGGCAACAAAGTATGCGCGTCATGTGCCAGCTGGATTTGATTTAGATCAGCATATCAACGAGACGCATCTGCTAAGTCATGCGATAGGCCCTGATGTTGAGCTTGTGCTTGAAGTGCATGACGAGGCATTGCATCACTTTATAGAACGTCCATTTACGGCAGCACAAAAAATTACAAAATCAAAAAAGCCGAAGTGGAGTAGGCTTACGGCAACCATTCCAGATACAGTTTTGTTAATTCCATTTTTAAGTAGCCAGCTTGAATATGTACAGGTCATTAGTCCTATGCATTTACGCAACGACATGAAAACGCATCTTCAAAAAATGGTTCATCATTACTCGTAGTGTCTGCTGACTCTGACTCTCCCTCAGTAAATCATGGGATCACGCTAGCTTTAGTAAGTTGGCTTCATATTCTTTGTGCAAATCAAAAAAGTCATCTTGAAACATAACGATCTTTGTATTTAAAGTCTCAGCAACTAATTTGAGATAGTCGATATGAGTTGAAAGAAAGTGTTGAACATACTCAAATTGAGTTTGTAAAAAATTGCGGATTAACGGCTCAAAATATTGATGCTCAGACGATGTTGGCGTGCCAATGCAGACTGCTAAATTTGAGCTAGCCGCTTTATCGGTTGTGATGTCTGGTGAGTGGCCCCATGTGCGTAATGTTGCACCCGCTAACGAAGTCGCATTTTTTAAATCCGATCTAGCACCGTCTGCACTTGAATACTTTGCTCCTAACAATAGATGCTCGGCAACCCGTCCAGCTAGTGTGACACGAATTTCGTGAAGCATATCTAAATAGCTTTGATCGTCGCTCATCTTTTCGTGTGCGCTGTAGCAACTAGTCATAACACCATTACTGTTATTCCTTTTAAGAACGCTGCAATAGTCGGGAGGTAATTGTTCGCGGGAATCTAGATGTGACATGACTGCATGTCCAGCCTCATGGATGGCGTGTCTGCGGCGAATCTCTGGTGGATCAAAGCATTTGTCGACTTCAGCCGTGCCATAAACTGTAAACATGACTAAATCTTGAAAATGCAGTTTGCCAGAACGCTTCCAAGCTAGACGTTGCAAAGACTTTTGAAGCAACATACGACGACGATAGTCTTCCAGATCGTATTCAATGATGCAGCCAACACGTTTTAAATTTTCAGTAATGGACTCCCCCATCAATTCAGATCCAGTTTGATCTATAAAAGCTCGAGCTATGTCTTCTTGCGAAAGCTTCGGTAGCTGAATTCGGCGATCAAACAGACCAGCTTGGCGTAGATTGAAGTCCATTTGATTGTAATTTTGCAAGCAAGTTACAAAAACAATTGGCTGCTCCAGCGCTGTTGTCTTTAGATATTTCGCCAAGTCTTTTCTAAATGCATAAGCTTGATCTTCGTCGTGCGAAGGCGGATTAGGCCAATCATGATCCGAGTCGTCTGCGCTTAAATCATGCTTTAACCAGACCCCTGGTTCTAGATAAACGATGCACGGCTGATCTTTGAGGATTGCAGCCATCCATTCTGAAAAATTCAGAATTTGATCGCGAGGAATAAACTGAAGCGCCATACCTGCTGCTTGAGCGATGTGGTGCATCAGCGGAGTAACGGCCTCCGTATCTTTGTACACCAGGGTGACGGCGTGCCCCACGAGTTCCCACGTCGAGCGTGAAAACGGAAGACTTTTAGCTTGTTCTAATTCTCGAGTCCACGTTTTAATAAAACTTGTGTACGGAAAGTAGTCCCATATTCCCGCAGGGTTTTCGGGTTGACTGATGAGTGTGGTTGTTGGTTGCATCTCTTTATCTCCATGTGAAGATTCGAGAATACGATCAACTAACGACAAAAATAGTCGTCTAATTTTCGATGACGAACTCTTGCCAAGCTTCAACAATCATGACCATGGCTAGCGTGTCCAGTTCGCAATAGCGCAGCAGCGCTTGACATGTTTTTTCTCTTACTGAAGCATCCATTTCTTCAAACTGAAGTCTTGCATAAGCAGTTGCAGCCGCCCCGCCTTCGGCAATGGCTTCTTCATCAGCTAAATCGGCGCTGAAATGCTTGAGCAGGCTGTACGGCTCAATAGGTTGTCCAGAGCCATCATCAATCCACCATGAAAAGTTTTTAAAATTTTTACTCGGAATACCGTTGGCAGCCCCATAAATAGATGAACTGTATTTCTCACGCACACGCAATGATGATTTCAAAATGGCTGGCAAGACCTTTTTAATGGAGCTACTGCCTTTGATGCCTGCTTGAAAAAATGCATCGCGACTGAGTTGGCACAAATCGAACATGGCCCGGTTGCCAGATTTCACCAATGACCGTAAGAAGTTAATCAGATCTTGCGCGTTCTCAGGTGTTGTCGGTGCATTTTCCAGTTGCTCAATAATTTTGTTGAGTATGGTGTTCTCGTGACCGCTCCACATAAATACGGTTCCATTGTCTTTGTCTAATTCTTTTTTGAGCGCTTGAGCGAATTCAAAGTTAGGAAAAACACCTGGATCCGCCAGCAAAAATTCGCCTGCATGCTCCACACGTCCGTCTTCATGCATCACATGATGAGAGAACTGAAAGGCGACAGGCTCAAAAGGCCTCATTCCTGCATGGAAAGGGATTGCAACAGCGCTAGTTTCAAAATCAATAAAGTGATACGGATATGTCCACTTAGACATGGCGTCTCGCATAGCTTTTTCAGCCACCCAATAACCACCTCGGTCTTCCTCTGGCGGTATGCCTCGAATCTGCATCCATTGCCGCTCAGATGTTGAAAGATGCTCTCCTTCGTTTTTCTCTGTGATGTCTTCTGGAGTAATAGACGAAATACGAACACGACCGTCTGCGATCAGTTTATCTTTGCCCCTAAAACGAAATACGTCCAGAACAGTGCCTTGTTTAAAGTCGTCTTCTGTGAAGTGATAAGCCTCGGCCCAGCACTCTTTAAATCCGCTTTTAAGCGAATCTGTTGGCGATGATGTTTTGAACTCACAACTTCCGCATTGCCCGCCTGGGTCAGGTTTAATTTTTTGATCTGCTTGGTAAGCGGCAGCCCACCTATCGGCAAGCACAGATAACTGTTCGGTATAGCGGAGGTAGTGCACGCCATCCTTGTTAACCATGTCAACAAACGAGTCCACGGGTACAAGCGCGAGAATGTTTTTATCTAAGTCCTCGGGTTTGATGTTGAGGTTTGTCACAACCTTGGTGCGACCAGTTACGTTCTGGATTTTGAACAATTGATTCAGCCCGCTAACCGATGCTGGCACAGCCTTATCTGGCATCATTAAAAATGTCTTTAGTCTTGCGGTTGGGTATGCCAAGCGGAAGACATGCGCCTGAAAAGCTACATCTTCAATGTAGGGGCGCATATCGGAACTAATGTCACCTTTTGCGCCCAGTATTGCTGGCTTCTCGGAGTTATAAGATTTCGCCTTGACTTCGATCAGTTGGTAGTTATTGCCTTCTTTTACCAAAATGTCGATGCGGGCAAACAAAGAGCCGTGCCGAATGGCAGGTTCAAAAATAACAACCTTGTCCCGTGTTAACAACTCAGCCGTTTGTGCCTCAGCGTCTGCATGATTGAGAGACTCAACCTCGATGCCATCGGGGTAATAGCACTTGGCTAATTCACCCACTTGGTAACCACCTTCGGCCAAGGCAGCCAAGAAAGAGTCTTCCTGCATCGTGTTTCGGTAAACCTTATCTTTACCTGAATAGTAGAGCTTGGTCGGGCATCCTGCGGCAAGCTTGAATCGTGATTTTGTGAGGTAGCGGGGAGAGGTCATTGGGTTGGTGTGTCGGGGTTATTTGAAATAATAAAACTATTCAATGCGCTGAGAGTGCCGCTTATCTATTTTTACTTTTATTAGCTTTTTACGTATACTCCATATTCCTTTTTCATTCTATAAATTAAATGTCAATTAAACAATTCCCACCAGAAGTAAAAGCCGAGTTAAAAAATTATGTTTATCGACTCATTGATCCTCGAAATGGCGAGACTTTCTATGTCGGAAAAGGCGTGGATGATCGCGTGTTTGCACATGTTCGTGGTGAACTAGAAACAGACCCGTCATCAGAAAAAGATGCAGTTAGCGAAAAATTCAAGCGGATTCGCGAGATTCAGAATGCTGGATTTGAAGTTGGACATGTAATTCATCGCCATGGGATGGATGAGGCCACGGCGTTTGCGGTTGAGGCCGCTTTAATGGATGCTTATCCTGGCTTAACAAACATAGCTGGCGGCGTTGGAAGCGCAGATTTCGGTGTGATGCATGCAGATGAAATTGTGTCTCGCTATAAAAGAGAAGAGGCAACGTTCACAGATAAAGCGTTACTAATTAATGTATCTAGAAGTGCCGCTGAAATTTCCTTATACGAAGCAACCCGATATGCTTGGCGCTTGGATGTAAGTCGCGCCCGTATGGCGGATGTGATTTTGCCTGTCATTCAAGGAATAATTGTTGGAGCATTTACTGTAGATAATTGGCTTGCAGCGACAGTAGAGAATTTCCCAGATCGCGAATCGATACCAAAGCGATACGCTTTTGTAGGCAAAGAGGCATCTGATGAGTTGCTTAAACGTTACAAAGGTAAACGCGTTCCTGATAACTATCGAAGACGTGGGGCAGCGTATCCAATTAGATATACATGGGTTGCTTGATAGGGCGATGACTTGATTCAAGAAAAATGGACTGTCAGCAATGGCAGTCCATTTTTTATGTAATTAAAAGACCTCTTAAGTCATAGAGATCAACTGGGAAAAATTAAGCGCTAATCTCATACCTCTCGGCTTGCGCGATGGGACGGGTGCAACGATGACCGCGTTCCATGCGTACAAAACCATAGCGCGACATTGTTTTAAGCGTCCGTGATAAATTCCCTTGTTTGCGTCCTGTCATCACAGATAGTGCCGTGATGGACTCAGGGCGTTCCATGCGAATCACGTCAAGCAACTGGCGGTTTTCATCGCTTAATACTTGTGCCAACGAACGCATAGATGTAAACCAAACTTTTGGATCGCTGGGTTTTGGGACCAACTCACCTTTAGCGATTGCGAGCATTCTTTCGCGAATCTTTTCTTGCGGCATGATGCCAATTTTGATGCTTTTCATTTTCCTTTTACCTCTTGTAAAACCTTATCAACCTCAATGAAAAAATCCGTCAGCAATTGATAGGCACTACTAAAACCATACGGTATGCCTTTGTCAGATGATGTGCGGTGCTTGTGGTCAAACGGTAGTTTTTGACCCGAAAACCTCTTACCTTTTAACTTTAAAGCATGGGCGTTGTCATAACCCAATATGCGTTTACCGCTTGGAGCGTGTAGCGTGAGTGAGTAGCGCACGCCATGCGGTATATCGTTTGAGGGCTTGACTTGCCACGCATCCAATTTGATCCAGTAGCCATCTTCTTGGTCTAAAACGTTCCCATTTAATTCAAGTAAGGTTTGGATGCCATCATCATTCATAGAATCATTGTATATCATCAAATGATATATTAAATTTAGATTTTTCCCAGCAGATGTAACAAGCAGTTAGGTGTAGCGGCTGCATGAAAAAATGGCTTGCGCCAAAGAAAAAGCCGTTATAAGTCAGATACTTATAACGGCTTTCATACTAATGGCGGAGTGGACGGGACTCGAACCCGCGACCCCCGGCGTGACAGGCCGGTATTCTAACCAACTGAACTACCACTCCGCATTAAGTGGCGACCCTACGGGGATTCGAACCCCGGTACTCACCGTGAAAGGGTGATGTCCTAGGC
>CANBRV010000124.1 GCA_947372005.1 Comamonadaceae bacterium
GGCGGCCACATCAAAATCACAGGGGGCGGTGGCGGCGTCATCGTTCCCGATGAAATTGCAGATTTAGCCAGCGTCGGCGTGCGGATTTTTAGCCCCGAGGACGGGCAACGTCTCGGCTTGCCGGGCATGATTGGCGAGACGATTCAAACGGCGGATTTTGATTTATCTAGCTATGCGCCTACCTCGTTAAAGGCTCTGCAAGGCACACCGGATATGGCTTGGCGGGCATTGGCACAGCTGATTACCGTTATTGAAAACAAAAACGTCAACACCAAGTTGCTGGATGAAGTCCGAGCAACGGCAGCTCAGAAAAAGACACCTGTCATTGGTATCACTGGCACGGGCGGTGCAGGCAAGTCGTCACTGACAGATGAGCTCATCCGCCGCATCAGATTGGATCAAAACGACGCGCTCAAAATTGCGGTGATTTCGATTGACCCCTCGCGCCGCAAATCGGGCGGAGCATTGCTGGGTGACCGCATTCGGATGAATGCCATTAGCCCTTGGACGGCAACAGCCAATTCAAGCGCGCAGCGAGTCTTCATGCGTAGCCTCGCGACCCGCGACTTTGGTAGCGAAATTTCTGCTGCTTTGCCTGATGTTTTGGCAGCGACCAAATGCGCAGACTTCGACCTCATCATCGTCGAGACCTCGGGCATTGGTCAAGGCGACGCAGCCATCGTGCCGTATGTGGATGTGCCGCTGTACGTGATGACGCCTGAGTTTGGCGCGGCATCGCAGCTAGAAAAAATCGACATGCTCGACTTTGCCGAGTTTGTCGCCATCAATAAATTTGACCGCAAAGGCTCGCTAGACGCGCTGCGCGACGTGGCCAAGCAAGTGCAGCGTAATAAAGAAGCATGGACAACGCCCGCCGACCAAATGCCCGTGTTCGGCACGCAAGCCGCTCGTTTTAACGACGACGGCGTGACGGCGCTGTATCAAGCCATGAAGCCGCGCCTGATAAGCCTTGGACTCAAATTGACGGCTGGCATATTGCCAGTTGTCACCACTCGCCACAGCACAAACCAAACACCCATCGTGCCTGCCAGCCGCACGCGTTACCTGTCCGAGATTGCCGACACTGTGCGTGGCTACAAAGCTAAAGCCCGTGCCGAAGCCAAACTAGCACGCGAAATCCAGCAGCTCAAAGCCGCATCCGAAATGCTCAAAATCGGCAAACCTGAAAAGGCACGGGCCTCGGAAGCCGCATTGGACTTGGCTTTGCAACGAGAGCAGGCTCAAGACCCGCGTGCCAAGCGGCTGCTAAGCCAATGGCCTGCCATGATTGAAGCCTACGCTGGCGATGAGTACGTGGTGAAGATTCGTGACAAAGAAATCCGCACCGCGCTCACCACAAAATCACTCAGCGGCACGAAGATTCGCAAAGTCGCGCTACCCACCTTCCAAGACCACGGCGACATCCTCCAATGGCTGATGCTGGACAACGTGCCAGGCAGCTTTCCGTACACCGCCGGCACGTTTGCGTTTAAGCGCGAGAACGAAGACCCCACGCGTATGTTTGCGGGCGAAGGCGACCCATTTCGCACCAACCGCCGCTTTAAAGTGGTGTCTGAGGGAATGCCCGCTAAGCGCCTATCCACGGCGTTTGACAGCGTGACGCTGTACGGCAACGACCCCGATTTGCGCCCAGACATCTATGGCAAAGTCGGAAATTCGGGCGTGAGCATCGCCACGCTGGACGACATGAAAGTGCTGTACGACGGCTTCGATTTGACGCACCCCGCCACCAGCGTCTCGATGACCATCAACGGCCCTGCGCCGTCGATCCTCGCGATGTTTATGAACACCGCCATCGACCAAAATTTGGACAAGTTCAAGGCCGAGAACAAACGCGAGCCAACCGATACCGAAGCGCAAAAAATCAAAGAGTGGGTGATGGAAAACGTGCGCGGCACGGTGCAGGCAGACATCTTGAAGGAAGACCAAGGGCAAAACACCTGCATCTTTTCGACCGAGTTTTCGCTCAAAGTCATGGGCGATGTGGCGCAGTATTTTGTCGATCACAACGTGCGCAACTTCTACTCCGTCTCGATCAGCGGCTATCACATTGCCGAGGCGGGCGCGAATCCACTCAGCCAACTCGCGCTCACGTTATCCAACGGCTTTACGTTTGTGGAAGCTTACCTAGCGCGCGGCATGCACATCGACGACTTTGCGCCCAACCTCAGCTTCTTCTTTAGCAACGGCATGGACCCCGAGTACACCGTGCTGGGCCGAGTGGCGCGGCGCATTTGGGCAACGACGATGCGCGACAAATACGGTGCGAACGAACGCAGCCAAAAGCTCAAATACCACGTGCAAACCAGTGGCCGCAGCTTGCACGCGCAAGAGATTCAGTTCAACGACATCCGCACCACGTTGCAAGCGCTGATTGCGATTTACGACAACTGCAACAGCCTGCACACCAACGCGTTCGACGAAGCCATCACCACGCCAACCGAAGACTCGGTGCGCCGCGCCATGGCGATTCAGCTCATCATCAACCGCGAGTGGGGCTTGGCGAAAAACGAAAACCCGAGTCAAGGCAGCTTCATCATCGAAGAGCTCACCGAGCTAGTGGAAGAGTCCGTGCTCACCGAGTTTGAGCGCATCTCCGAGCGCGGCGGCGTGCTGGGTGCGATGGAAACGGGCTACCAGCGCGGACGCATTCAAGACGAGTCGATGCACTACGAAATGCTCAAGCACACGGGCGAGTACCCCATCATTGGTGTGAACACTTTTAGAAAGCCAAACGACAACGAACCACCGCAAAAGATTGAACTAGCGCGGAGTACGGACGAAGAGAAACAAAGCCAGCTCAAGCGCTTGGCAGCGTTCCACGAAACGCATAAAGCCGAATCGCCAGCGATGCTCAAACGTTTGCAACAAGCGGTGATTGATAACGGCAACGTCTTCGCCGTGTTGATGGATGCGGTGCGGGTTTGCTCACTCGGGCAAATTACGAATGCGCTGTTTGAGGTGGGTGGGCAGTACAGACGCAACATGTAAAAGGAATATGTAGTAAAATTTCGCTCAACACAGCCGCCACGCCTCTTCACAATGCGCAACCTTGGCGGCTTTTTCTTGCCTGTCATTTATCATGTCAGCCATGCCTACTCCAACAACACTTCAATTATTTGCTAAGCCTGCCCTCAGTTATACGGAGCAAGTGCAGCGGCTACAAAATAATGGCATGGCAATTGATGATGTTGCGTCAGTCATAGAAAAACTATCAACCATCAGCTATTACCGCTTAAGCGGTTACTGGCATCCTTTACGGAAACGAGATGCCAGCGGACAAGTACATGACGCGTTCGAGCTTGGAACATCGTTTGCAAATGCTATTCAACTCTACGAATTTGATCAACAACTTCGTGCTTTAGTGCTAGCCGCCATAGAACGCATCGAAATCGCAGTGCGTAACCAATTGACCTATCACTTGGCACATAGTTACGGTGCTTTTGGCTACGCAGATGCTAAAAATTTTCATCCTCAGTTCAATCACTCAGATTGGTTAAACAAGCTAACGGATGAGGTGGCACGATCTAAAGATATCTTCTTGATCCACTACAAAAATAAGTATCAAAACTACCCTTATGTTCCCATTTGGATGCTTACCGAAGTTATGAGCCTTGGTAGTCTTTCGCATGGCTATAAAGGTTTGCGTAATGATCAAAAACAAGGCATAGAAGACAAAAAGGCAATTGCTAGTTTCTTTGCCCTGCATCACAAACGCCTAGAAGAATGGCTGCACACCTTCACCTACGTCCGCAACATTTGTGCGCACCACAGTCGTCTATGGAATCGAGAGCTAGCTATTCGTCCTGATCAAACCAAAGAACCTGCATGGAGAGCGCCCATCACGCCCCGCAATGACCGCATCTTTTACGTTCTCCTCATGATCCGTCATATGCTTAATTGCATAGGTGGTGCGAATGAATGGACGGCACAAATCAATGCATTACTTGAACCCGTGTGCCAATCAAAACGCTGGCAAGCAGCCATGGGAATGCCGCCCAATTGGCTGGGGCATCCGCTTTGGTGAAGTGGGCACAAGACGTGCAACAATCTATGCCTATCATCTACTAAGATCTGATAGCAAAGGGGAAAACGAATGCTGGCTAATGTGAAATTCTGTACGCTTGGAATAACTCTGATTGTGCTAGCCATGTGCACTACAACGCTGCAAGCCCGCACTCAAAATGGCTACATCAAAAAAGATGGTACCTATGTGCAACCGCATCAAAAGAGCAACCCTGATGACAAACGCTATAACAACAAAGGCTCAGAGACCAATG
Source organism: Comamonadaceae bacterium (assembly GCA_947372005.1). Taxonomy (GTDB): domain Bacteria; phylum Pseudomonadota; class Gammaproteobacteria; order Burkholderiales; family Burkholderiaceae_C; genus JASGCK01. Next base: position 4,302 of record CANBRV010000124.1, read on the forward strand.
GTGGCAAACAGCGCGATGAGTTTAGTAGTCCACCTACTTACAACAAGTCTAGAAAACTTTAAGCTCTGTTCTTTCATCCTCAAATAATTTCGTTACTATGCGAGTCAAATTTCTACTAGCTTGCACATTACTGCTATCGTCGACCACTATATGGGCACTAGATGCACAACAAATATTTGAACGCGTGTCTCCTAGCATCGTAGTCATCAAAGCGGGCAATTCGCAGGGCAGTGGGGTGGTCTATTCGGTTAATAACACGGGCTTAACACCCACCACATTCATCTTGACCAATTGCCATGTGGTGAAAGATGTAACGCAGGTTACGGTTGAGCGATTAGGAAAAAAAGCAACTGGGAACGTCAAGACATGTGACGAAGATCGTGACATGGCGGTAGTTACTTTGGGAGGTGCGTTACCTAATTTGCAAATCCGAAAGTCGCCCCTAAAGGTTGGTGAGCCAGCTTTTGCAGTAGGTGCACCGCAAGGGTTGGAACTATCAATTAGCCAAGGCATCGTCTCGCAACTGCGTAAAACAGACCTTGGCAATGAACCGATGATTCAAACCACTGCGGCCATCAGCCAAGGTAGCAGTGGCGGAGGTTTGTTTGATAGCGAAGGGCGTTTGATTGGTTTAACTACGCTTTACTACAAAGATGGACAGTCACTCAATTTTGCTGTACCTATTAGTTTTGTAACTACCCTCAAAAATACCGCTGCCAATCGGGCAACAACTACACCTCAGTCCAGTGGTGCGCAACCCCGTCAGCAGCAATGTGGTTGGAGTACGTTAGGTTTTTCAGATCGTGGTTTTGAGCGATTCATAGATTACTGCAAAGTGACGGGCAAAGGAAGGTATCGGTTTGCTTGGACTTTGCATAACTACAAAGACTCTCAAAAAATTTCTAATGGCTCATTTTTTAATTCATACTCTTATTCATCAGAGGTTATGCGATATGCATACGACTGCCAACTCTCACGCTCTGCCATAGTTTCTATTGTTGCGTATCAATCAGCAATGGCAAGCGGAAGCGTGGTGAGTTTGGGTTCATTTTCGTTACCGGAAAATGAGTGGGAGTTCAATTCGGCGCCGCCTGGCAGCGTGGCAGAGGCCTTGATTGATGAGGTTTGCAAGTGATGCAGATTGCGATAGTGTGTGGCAGCTATTGGAATGCACTTATGCGTCCGCTTTTTATCAACTTTTTGAGCCTGAGGAGTATCTGAAAAAATGACGAGCGAAAAGAGTCGGAGAGAACTAAATGTTGATGATGCAATCGCGAAGATCGAGCTTGCTATTGAGGGAGTGAGGATTGAAGGTTATCAAAAACGTGAGGATGATCCAAAATCTTTTGATTTAACTTTGAATTTCCAAGGTAGAGATATCCCGCTCGAAGGGCATATTGATCGTTTACTTCGGGTACGTGATGGATACATCATCAAAATGATAAAGGATAAGCTAGGAATTCCTTAAGGACACTGCACATAACCCCTGTTGAAATCAGGTAGCGCACACTGTGCCAGCCCTAATTTGGAGAACACTAACAATGTCGCGATCTGCGCGATGTTTTATGTCGTCAATATCTCAAGCGCCATCTCGTTTGGCTTGTCGGTCATTTTGCTGACGTCAAGCATTTCAATTCCTAGTACGCGACCGCTTTCATCGGTGTCCAAAAATATATTCGGATGAATCTCATCGCTATCAAACACTGTGCCAACGGACAGGAGAATATACATGGCATCAGCTTTTGGGTCGTAGGTGGCCTTCATCCTCAAACCCCATACCGCTCACGGTAAGCCTGCACGACAGGCACGTACTTGGTCAAATCATTTGCCGCTAAGCCTTGCTCCGTCTGGCCTTGCAGATACCCCAGCAAATCAGCAAGTGTCGCAATGTGGCACACCTGCAACCCCAACTCGCGCTGCACATACTGCACAGCGCTGTAATCAACCTCAACGCCGTTCTCCACCCCGCGCTCTTGGCGGTCTAGCGCAATGGCAATGGCGTGAGGCACTGCGCCTGCGGCTTTGATGAGTGCGATGGATTCTTTGGCGGCTGTGCCTGCGGACATCACGTCGTCGATGATGAGCACGCGCCCTTTGAGTGGTGCGCCAACCAGCGAGCCGCCTTCGCCGTGGTCTTTGGCTTCTTTGCGGTTGTAGGCGAAGGATACGTTTTTGCCTTGCCTTGCCAACTCAACTGCTACCGTTGCTGCCAGCGGGATGCCTTTGTAGGCGGGGCCAAAAATCATGTCAAATTCAATCCCGCTCTTCAAAATGCTTGCCGCATAAAATTGAGCCAGTAGAAGCATTTTTGCGCCGTCGTCAAAGAGTCCTGCGTTGAAGAAGTAAGGACTTATGCGCCCCGATTT
>CANBRV010000125.1 GCA_947372005.1 Comamonadaceae bacterium
CAAACGAAGCAATACGCGCGAGTGGCGTGAGACCTAGCGCTGCGGCTTTAGCCGCGCTCATCACGACCACTGCTGCGGCTCCATCGTTAATGCCAGAGGCATTACCCGCTGTCACGCCGCCCGCTTTATCAAACGCCGGGCGCAATCCAGCCAGTCCTTCGGCGCTTGATTTACGGTTGATGAACTCGTCCGCAGCAAAAACGATCGGATCACCTTTTTTCTGCGGCATTGACACGCCAACAATCTCATCTTTGAACTTACCTGCATCTTGCGCAGCCATCGCCTTCATTTGCGACGACAGTGCCAGCGCGTCTTGCATATCACGCGTAATGCCATGCGCTTTGGCGACGTTTTCTGCCGTAATGCCCATGTGGTATTGGTTGTACACGTCCCACAGGCCGTCCACAATCATGGAGTCGATCATCTTCCAATCGCCCATGCGCTGGCCGTCGCGCGAGCCATTCAAAACGTGGGGGGCAGCGCTCATGTTTTCTTGCCCGCCGGCAATCACAATCTCGCTGTCGCCCCATGCCACCGCTTGCGCAGCCAACATGACGGCCTTAAGACCTGAGCCACAAACAGCATTAATAGTGAGTGCGGGGGTTTCTCTGGCAATGCCAGATTTAATAAGTGCTTGCCGTGCTGGATTTTGTCCTGCGCCAGCAGCCAACACTTGCCCCATGATGACTTCACCAATTTGCGAGGGGTCCAGCTTGGCTCTTGCCATCGCTTCGCGGATCACGATAGACCCCATCTCGGTCGCAGCCATCTTGGACAGCGAGCCTCCAAATTTGCCAACAGCAGTACGCGTTGCAGCAACAATCACGATGTCATGTGCAGACATAGAAACACTCCTTCATTTAAAAATTCATAAAACCCCGCAAAAAAACCCGCAACGTGTGCGGGCTCTCTTGTTTCCTTGCGTCTTAGTCAGCATATATTTTTACGCTTTAACCTTGACATATCTCCCCGGAGCCGCTTCTATAGGTTTGAATTTTGCCCGTCCATAAGTTTTTGGGCTAGCTATCGTTTTCCCTGCCAAGGGTTTTAACCAATGCGCCCAGTCATCCCACCAACTGCCAGCATGCTCCGTTGCGCCCTCTAACCACTTAGCTTGTGTACTTGGCAGTCTGCCATCGTCGCGTGTCCAGTGACTCCGTTTTTTCTTGATAGGTGGGTTAATCACACCTGCAATGTGTCCAGATGCTCCCATCACAAACCGCTTTTTCCCAGAGAGTAATTGCGTGCTGGCATACGCGCCTTCAATCGGCACAATGTGATCTTCTTTAGAGCCGTAGATGTAGCACGGAATATCGATCGCTTCAAAATCCACGCGCTCATCCGCCACCAAGCAGTACTTGGATTTGGCCAAATTGTTCTCAAGATACGCCTGACGTAGATACCACGCATACATAGGGCCAGGTAGATTGGTCGCGTCACCGTTCCAAAACAATAAATCAAACGGCGGTGGCGATTCGCCTTTAAGGTAATTTTTGGCCACGTAGTTCCAAACTAAGTCGTTCGGGCGTAAAAACGAGAACGTGGTCGCCAGCTCCTGCCCCTTCAAAATACCGCCACTTGCAAATTGTGCTTCACGCTTCTTGACCGACTCCTCATCAATAAACACATCGAGCACACCTGTATGCGTAAAGTCCATCAGCGTGGTTAAAAACGTCGCGGATGCCACGGGCTGCTCATCGCGCGCGGCAAGCACAGCAAGGGCTGTAGCTAAAATCGTGCCGCCAACACAGAACCCCAGGGCGTTGATTTGTTTGGCAAGGCAAATCTCTTGCACTGTTTCAATCGCTTTAATCGCAGCATCCTCAATGTAGTCGTCCCACGTCACGTTCGACATGGACTCATCGGGGTTACGCCAGCTCACAACAAACGTTCGATGACCTTGCGACACGGCATAGCGGATAAAGGAGTTTTCAGGCTGCAAATCGAGAATGTAGAACTTGTTGATGCACGGCGGAATCAACAAAAAAGGTTTTTCGAAAACCTTGGCTGTGAGCGGTTTGTATTCGATGAGCTGGAACAAATCGTTTTCAAAAACGACCGCACCCTCAGACGTCCCTACGTTTTTCCCCACTTCAAACGCCGTCTCATCGGTCATGCTGATCGAACCCTTTTTCATATCCGACAGCATGTTGGCAATGCCGCGCTGCAAACTCGCACCATTGGTTTCAATTGCTTTTTGAATCGCCTCTGGGTTGAAAGCAAAAAAGTTCTGCGGATTCGTTGCCGAAATCAGTTGCTCTGCTGAGAATTCAAGCTTGGCCTTCGTTTTGTTGTCTAAATTTGGTTGGGTAGAAGCCTGCGAGACCATATCCGATAAGGCTTTCGAGCCAGCAACATGTGCAGCTTTGGCCCACTCGGCCATTTGCTTATTAAAAGCTTCGGCTTGTTTTGCCATTTGCTCGGTCAGTTGTTTATTGATGTCTGTGCTCATGTTTAATTTCTCCAAATACAGGCTGCCATTCGCCCCGTTGTTCCTAAATTCTTCGCATCACGTCGATGTGAGAAATAGTCTCGCGAGTTTTTGACGGTGCACCAATGGGGTAAACCATCATTGCCGCTAACTGTTGAAATACCTAAATTCACTAGCCTTTGCTGCGTAGCGCTTGCCAAATCAACCAACCATTTGCCGCCGCCGATATTGCGCTTGAATGCCGCTTCAAAATGCTCCGCGACTTCCGGGCCCACCTCAAAACTGTCATAACCAATGCAAGCGCCAAGCCATGCGTGAATGGGCTCACCAGCCATCGATAGCTCACAAAGCTTATCCAGCGTGGCTTGCAGCACATCCGTCTTGCCATTGCCTACAAATCCGCGCCATCCCGCGTGCGCCGCGCCCACCGCTGTCCTCGACTCATTCCAAAACAGCACGGGCAAGCAATCGGCAACCATCATGACGCAGGCAAGTTCTTTTGATGTTGTGACGCAAGCATCGGCTTCCAAGCCATCAGGCGTATTCGCATCGATTTGAAGGCATTGCATGCCGTGAACCTGCTTCATAAAGACAGGCCGCACTCCGATTTGTTCTTCTAAAATTTGGCGATTAGCAGCTACAGACTCGGGAGCATCGCCAACGTGATCGCCAAAATTGAGCGAATCGAATGGAGCAATGGATACGCCGCCTTGGCGAGTGGTCATCAGGATACGGGGCTTGAAAGGCATGCACGCATTCTCGCAAAGTTAAAATCGTGCTCATGTCCGAATTTTTATCCGCGCCCAAAAGCGTTCGCAGCCAATACCTCCTCCCCAAACGCGCCCTCACCCAATTTGGCGGCTTTGTGGCTGGCAATAAATGGGGCTTCATTACAACGCGCATTATCAAGTGGTTCATCAAAAAATATGGCGTGAATATGGCGGAGGCTTTGAATCCAGATCCGCGCAGCTACGATTCGTTCAATAATTTTTTTACAAGAGCTTTAAAGCCTGATGCAAGGCCATTGGCGAGTGCCACATGGGTTAGTCCTGTGGATGGCGCGATTAGCCAATTTGGGCGAATTGAAAAAGACCAAATCTATCAAGCCAAAGGACACAGCTACACAGCACAGGCCTTGGTGGGCGGGGACGCCCAGCTTGCCGCCAAATTTAACGATGGTCATTTTGCGTGCCTGTATTTGAGCCCGAAAGACTATCACCGCATCCACATGCCCTGCGCAGGAACGCTTAGGCAAATGATTTATGTGCCTGGCGATTTGTTTAGCGTGAACCCCGCAACGGCTGCGGGTGTGCCTGGTCTTTTTGCACGTAACGAACGCACGATTTGCGTGTTTGATACCGAGCATGGTCCGTTTGCGCACGTGCTGGTTGGCGCAACCATTGTGGGATCGATGGCAACCGTGTGGCACGGCACAGTCAACCCGCCGCGCTTACCCAAAACGACGACTTGGAACTACCCCGCCGCTGGCGAAGCGGGTGCCGTCACACTAGCGCAAGGCGATGAAATGGGACGCTTTTTACTCGGTTCTACTGTGGTGATGCTCTGGCCAAAGTCTGATCTCGTATTCAACCCAAGCTGGCAGCCCACGGGCGCTATCCGCATGGGCGAGGCAATGGCGCAGGCTTAATTACTTTTTTTAATTACTTCTTCCCAAGCCCAAGCCGAGCCGCGCCTTCGGTATAAAGCTTGGTCTTCTCCGCCATAAACGCAGGCATTTCTTCCATACCCACGTTCACCAGTTCAAAGCCCGCTTTTGCTGCTAGCTCTTTCATCTCAGGGTCGTTATTCAGCGCGCGCCACTGATCGGAAATCTTTTTCATTGCCGCAGCAGATGTTGCTTTAGGCATCGCGATGCCACGATACGCGCCGTCCACCCAGTCCACACCTAGCTCTTTAAAGGTCGGCACATCAGGCAGCAGCGGATGGCGTTTGTCCATTGCCACAGCAATGCCCCGCACCTTGCCTTTGTTGGCAATGGCGAACGGCGTGTAAGTCATCGAGCCATCAATTTGCGCACCGATGACGGCAATGGCCATATCGCCCGTGCCTTTGTATGGGATGTAGTTGGTCTTTACCGCAAAAGCGGCATTCAAACGCTCATGCGCCGCGTGGTTGGCAGAGTTGAGACCCGAGCCACCAAGACTTAGCTTGCCAGGATCTGCCTTCGCCGCTTTGATGAAATCGGCAAAGTTTTTGATCGGGCTATTGGTAGGCACCACCAAAATATCGGGTGTGTAGTGAAACCAAAACACAGGTGCAATGTCCGCTGTCTTGTATTGCACTTGACCTTCTAAGGGCTGAAACACAATGTGGGGCAAATTAACACCCACCACGTTTAAACCATCTGCGGGTAACTGATTGAGCTGCCCCCACATCAACCCACCACCTGCGCCCGCTTTGTATTGAATGACGGTGTCGATAGCCGCGCATTTCTTCTTGAGCACGATTTGCTGGTGACGCGCCGACAAATCGGATTCACCACCAGGTGGGAAGGCTTGGTAATAGAGCACATTTTTCTCAGGGCAGCTCTGCGCTAGGCCAATACCAGTATGGCTTGCAAGCAAGCCTAAGGCGAGAATAGAAAGAATTTTCTTCATACCAATATCTCCTTAAAAATAATAAATTTATAGTTTTGAAATGACGGCCTGCGTGACCATATCCATCGTCGCCTTACCACCCAAATCACCCGTGTGCAACGATTTGTCTGCTGTAACCAATTCAATCACAGCCATCAACTTTTTAGCCGCCTCGTTTTCCCCTAGATGCTCCAGCATCATCACGCAGCTCCAAAACGTACCAATCGGGTTGGCTAGTCCTTTGCCCATGATGTCAAACGCCGAGCCATGAATTGGCTCAAACATCGACGGAAAACGACGCGACGGGTCAATATTGGCTGTTGGCGCAATGCCCAAACTGCCTGCCAGTGCTGCCGCTAAATCGGAGAGCACATCGGCGTGCAAGTTGGTCGCAACCACGGTATCGATGGTGCGCGGCTTGTTCACCATACGTGCCGTCATCGCATCGACCAGTTCTTTGTCCCACTTCACATCAGGGAAATCTTTGGACACTTCCACAGCAATCTCGTCCCACATCACCATAGCGTGGCGCTGTGCATTCGATTTGGTGACCACAGTGAGTTGCTTACGCGGACGCGAACGTGCCAGTTCAAACGCGTAACGAATCACGCGCTCCACGCCCACACGCGTCATCATGCTCACGTCAGTTGCCACCTCAATCGCGTGGCCTTGGTGCACACGTCCGCCCACACCCGCGTATTCACCTTCCGAGTTTTCTCGGACGATCACCCAATCCAAATCGGCTGGCGCACAGCGCTTGAGGGGTGCATCAATCCCAGGCAAGATGCGGGTTGGACGCACATTGGCGTATTGGTCAAAACCTTGGCAAATCTTTAGGCGCAAGCCCCACAGCGTGATGTGATCGGGAATATGCGGATCGCCAGCCGAGCCAAACAAAATCGCGTCTTTGTCTTTGATGAGGTCGTTGCCGTTTTTAGGCATCATTTCGCCGTGAGCACGGTACCAATCGCCGCCCCAGCCGAAGCTTTCAAACTCAAAATTAAATTTTCCCGACTTGGTCGCCAAGGCACGTAGGACGGCCTCTCCCGCAGGGACAACTTCTTTGCCAATGCCGTCTCCAGGGATGCAGGCGATTTTGTAGGTTTTCATGGATGACTCTCGATTAAATAAAAGGAGCAATGTACACCGCTAACAATGGCTTATCGAGTCTGAGAGTCCGCCACGGTACATCTGTATAACAAAATCAGGTATGATTAGTAACATCATGGCTGATAAGAAAATCATTGATGAAACCCACTACATCGCAACTAAACGTGGCAATGGTCAATTGCGCCGCGAAGTGTGGGTTGATGGCAAAAACAATGTTACCCGCTACAACTTGGCTTACATCAACCATAACTTGACTCAGACTGATAACGGGCGCGTGATTGGCTATGACAACCAGCACGGTTACCACCATCGGCACTATTTTGGAAAGGTCAATGATGTCAAATTCAGTAATTTTGAAGCCATTGAACAAGCATTCGAAGACGACTGGACACAACTTAGGAGCAAAACATGACAGCTAAAACAGCCACATTCACCGTTGCGAATGAGCAATCC
>CANBRV010000126.1 GCA_947372005.1 Comamonadaceae bacterium
ATCTCCTGAAAAATAATTGCAATCTGTAAATGCCGATACCAGAGCCTGTATATTAGCCCACATCATGAGCTATCAAGTTAAAGAAATTTTCTATACACTGCAAGGAGAAGGTGGAAATGCAGGTCGTCCCGCTGTGTTTTGCCGCTTTGCAGGCTGCAATCTATGGTCGGGGCGTGAGCAAGACCGCAACACCGCCGTTTGCAAGTTTTGTGATACGGATTTTGTAGGCGTGAATGGCACACTGGGCGGCAAGTACGCCAGCGCCGAAGTACTTGTAAAGAAAATTGAAACCGAGTGGCCAAACCAAGATCAGGCGCACCGATTGGTCGTACTCACAGGCGGCGAACCTTTGCTGCAAGTCGATGCCGCACTGCTAGACGCCTTGCACAGCAAGGGCTTCAGCGTAGCGGTGGAGAGTAACGGTACGATTGAAGCACCGACCTCCGATTCAGGGGGCATTGACTGGCTATGTATCAGCCCCAAAGCTGGCAGTACCTTGGTGCAAAAAACAGGGCAAGAACTCAAGGTCGTTTGGCCGCAAGCTGGCACAGATTTGTCTGCGTTGGCGGAATTGGCGTTCGAGCATCATTTTTTGCAGCCTATGGATAATCTAGATCCCGTGCGCAATAAACAAAACACGCAAGATTGCATCGCCATGTGCCTGCAAAACCCAAAATGGCGATTAAGCGTACAGACTCACAAAGTAACTGGTATCAGGTAAGCACCCTATGAATTTAGAAATTAGTCAAAAGTTTTTCTTTGATGCCGCGCACCGTTTACTCCGCGAGATTGAGGCTGAGGGCAGCCGCCGTATTCATGGTCACACCTACCACGCTGAAGTCGCTGTGCGCGGCGCGCCCAATCCAGCCACGGGCATGGTGATGGATTTGGGATTGATTCGGCTCGAAGTTGAAAAAGTACGCGCCTTGCTCGATCACCATTTTTTAGATGAAGTCGCGGGTCTTGGTATTCCCACCCTAGAAAATCTTTGCGCCTTCATCGCAAAAACAATGCGGGAGCTTGGCTTACCTGTCTCCCGTGTTTCGGTCTGGCGCGAGGCGCTGGGCGATCGCTGCACTTGGTATGCGTGATTTCCTACCCCACATCACACCCCTCATCACACAAACTGATGCCGAGCAGATAGCGCAAAGCCTTGACCTGCGGACTCCGCCGCCCGTTTTCTATGCCAACCCATACCCTGTGTACGCGGCGCTGCGCGAGCATGACCCTGTGCGCCACATGCCTGACGGCTCAATTCTCATCTCTCGTTATACCGATTTGATTGACGTCTACAGAGACGCCAAAACCTTTAGCTCAGATAAAAAAATAGAATTTTCAGCCAAGTTTTCCAGTCTTCCCAGCCTGTTTGAGCACCACACCACTAGCCTCGTTTTTAACGACCCGCCCGTGCACACACAGGTGAGGCAAATCATGATGGGAGCGCTCACCCGCCGCGCCATCGACCACGTTGAAGCTTCCCTCATCGAGCTCGTCCACCGACTTGTGAACGCTATTGAATCCAAGGGCGGCGGCGATTTGATAGAAGATTTCGCAGCAGCCATTCCCATCGAAATCATCGGTAATTTATTAGGTATTCCGCATGCCGAGCGAGGACCTCTGCGTCGCTGGTCACTTGCGATTTTGGGTGCGCTTGAACCCAAGCTTACGCCCGAGCAAGAGTCTGCGGGCAACACTGCGGTCACCGAATTTTTGGACTATCTCAAAATTTTAATTGCTGACAGACGTGCGCACCCTGGCGATCCGCAGCACGATGTGTTGACTCGACTCATTCAAGGCGAAGGCGCAAAAAATAACGAACTGTTAAGCGAGAGTGAGTTATTGCACAACTGCATTTTTATTTTGAATGCGGGACACGAAACCACTACCAACCTGATTGGCAACGCGCTTGTTGCACTTGAAGAATGGCCCGAACAAAAGGCGCACCTTATTCAATTACTAGCTGATACGACAAACGACTCTGAAAAACGAAACGATGTGATGAACGCAGCAGTTGACGAATTTTTGCGATTTGAACCGCCCAATCAACTAGGTAGCCGCCGCGCGACTGTGGACTGCGTGGTAGGTGGTGTGCCCTTGCCTGCTGGCACGCTGCTCACACTGTGCATAGGCGCAGCAAACCGCGATCCACTACAGTTCGAACGCCCTGAAGAACTGGACGTCACTCGTACCAACTGCAAACATTTATCTTTTGGTTTTGGAGTTCACCAATGCGCAGGACTCCATCTGGCAAGGCTTGAGGGCCGAGTTGCCTTGGAAATTTTCTTGCAACGCTTCCCCAATTACCAACTAACCGCAGCGCCCGTGCGCGGGGGCCGCGCGAGATTTAGAGGTTTTTTGAGCGGGCCTTTTAAAACCTAAATTAAGGTTTTAGCGTGTAGATCGGTAGATCGTGCCGCTCAGCCCATGCGTCCAGTGCCGCACAGGTTTGTTTGGCAAACCAGCGCTTTAAATCGGCTTTCGTTTTGGGCTGCATCATGGCGGCAAAGCCAGCTAGTTCAAGGCCTGCAAGGGCACAGAGGTTTTTTGCAAAGTGTGGTTCTAACGCTGCCACCGCCGCTCGTCCATCCTTGCATTTGTAAATTTGATAACCCGCATGTGCGCCGCCCACAGCGCCACTCGACCAGGTTAACCCCCAGCTTCTGGGAAAAGCAAGGTACTTAGCAGCTGCACCTAGTGAAACCCTTATCTGCTGTGGCTTAGCAGCCATTTTTTTCTGCAAAGCCGCACCCAATATGGCCTCCACAGCTAAGAGCGAGCCCGTCATATCCGCAAACAAAGTCGCAGGCAAATCCAGCCCTGTCACCAATCCTTGCTCGGCAAGATACGTCAGATCGTGCCCCGCCACTTCGGCGGCATCGCCCTCCCCGCCCACAATAGCCACCTGCCAAAGCTGAGGATGACGTTTGTGCAATGACAGCCAATCCAAGCCCAAGCGCTTGAGTGCTGATGGGCGAAACGACGTGAGCAGCACGTCTGCCTTATCTAACTCTAAGCCAAGCCTAGCTTGGCCTTTTTCGCTTTTTAGGTCGAGGGCCAATGTCCGCACACCTAAGTGCATCTGCGCATAAGCCGTCTGGTTGTAGGCTTTCATCGGATCACCTCCACCCGCCGCCAACGGCTCAATCTTGATGCAAGTCGCGCCCAAAGCGCGGCAACGCATTAAGGCCGCAGGGCCTGGCAAATTGAGTGCAAGGCTAACGATGCGAATGCCTTTGAGGGGTTTGATTAAAGTTTTACTTGTCATACTTCTAGCTCGGCCAACCACTTTGCCGCATTTCGAATCTGCAGGCCACCTATTTTCCGCTCTTCTTCCAAATCTCGGACTAGTTGAACTGCGACAGCATCGGGGTGCTCATGTGAAAACCGCTTGAGAGCCCCGTGAGGTTTGGCATCTGACAATTTGCACTCAATTAAATGCGTTAACTTTGGCTCTGCTCCTGTGGCATCGCTTAAAGAGAAATCCACTTGTGCATCATCTTTGGTTCGGATGTAGTGCAAATCAACATTTTGACCCTTTGCATCTTGTTGCCAATGCACATTTTTGAGCAAATGATACGCCACAAAATTTTCAAACTGTGCGCTTGCATCTCCTAAAACCAAACCCACATCAAAAAAATAAACCTTAGGCTGATGCAAGGTTGCACGCGCAATATCCTTACTCCAAGGCCGCACCGTAAACACAAAGTATTGCGACTCCAAAATACCCAAATATCGCGTAATGGTGCTCGGCGAAACGCCAACCTCATGGGCAATAGCCGTGAGCGATAGTGGTGTGCCAACCCGTTCACGCAAAATCTGAACAAACGATCGCATCGCTTTTTCCTCGTGCAGCCCCGATGCCTCGATGACATCTTGATGCATGACATAAGAAAAATGCTCGCTTCGCCAATGCTCGGCCTCCTCGTGAGAAAGCGCAAGCACGGGAGCTGGAAAACCACTGCGCTCCATCAAATGCATCAAAGCCTGCTCAGGGGTGGCATTACTTGTTTCGCACCACTCACGGACAGAAATAGGATGCAGACGCCATAAATAATAACGACCAACCCATGATTTACCAGCTTGTCTAAAGGCTTCCATAAGGGCGCTACCCGTGACCAACATTCGATCATTCATGCCAATCGTTTTAGATCGGCCATCAATCACACCCTTGAGCCACGAGACCCAATCTGGCACTTTTTGCAATTCAATCAAAATCAACAGTTCTGCACGCTGAGGCCAAATACGGTCTGCCACAACAGCTCGCTCTTGGAAAGCTTCTTCCTCAACAGTAGCGCCATTTTTAAGGTTACGCTCTAAATTGCGGCCGAGAATAGTCTTTCCAACTTGGCGTGGGCCAGCTAGTAAGACCATTTTTTTTTGTAAATCCTTACGGATCGAAACTTCTAAATATCGATGCATTGAGACGCATTATCACTAATCGGTAGGAAGTTGCGAATTAAAGTGGATTTTTAGCTCGGGCTAAAACTCAATAAAAGGAACAGCACCACCGAGCGAACATACTTATACAAAATCAATCAAATTTCGTCTTGCGGTAGTTAGAAGCGTTGCGCTGCTTCAATGTATCGTTAGCCAGTTTCTTTTGAATATCCGCCCAATACTTCTCCCCAGCAGGGATACGCGACTGAGGGCCGCCACCTGCTTTCCAAAATCCATTTCTTGCGCCATCTGGAGAGTCATTCCCATGGGCAAACAAATAGAGCTTGCCATCAATTAAATCGAAACTGCCGCTGAGCTTTTTGCTGCTGATGCAATTTTCAGAGATACACCAAGCGCACTGTCCACCCCATTCGGGCATGAATTTTTCAGGATTTTTGATAAACGCTTGTAAATTTTCTTGGCTAGCAAAATGCCAGCTAGCACCTTGGTACTTGAACTCCAATTCAGGCTTGCCCTGCACGGCTTTGTTTTGCGTAAAAAAAGCAACGGCATCAAACCCAGAAATGGCCGTGCTGTCGTCTGAACCTGTCGTATTAATGATAGTGCCCGCAAAGCTTAGCGAAACAAAGAATGTGAAAGCCAGAGACAAGAAAAATTGACGCACGTAAAAACCCTTAAAAATTAAACTGACTCGCTCTTTGTCGCGCGAAACGCCAGCAAGAAAAATAGCGCAAACACAAGGTCAATCGCCGCAGCGCCAGCAGCTAAAGCTACCACTCGCCCCTGTGCGTACAGCACCAGCACGGCAACGCCAAAAGACAGCTTCTCAAAAGCTGCGGGCAACATAAAAAGGCGGTAACGCACGACGTCTTTGGCAATCAGCAAAAACGCAAATTGCCACGCCAGCGCAATGCCAAGGAAACCATAAAAGTGCTCAGGATGATTGAGCGGCGGCGGGAAGTCGATGCCAAGCTTCGCCTCCATAAAGTACTGCGGAAACACCGCGACGATGCCGTAGATGGCGGCGACTAGAAAGACTCTTTTGGCGAAGTGTGTGTTCATCACAAGAAATACTACGATTGCTGCAATTTAGAAGTTACAGCGTTAGCTGTTTTAGGCTTTAGATTTAAATAAACTATCTGTGCTTTTCAGCACATTCAGAATCTTTAGTTTTCAAGCAGCACACATAACTCCATCCAGAATTCTTGCTGAATTGCTTAGATCTAGCGTAGTCATGCGCCATAGCATTACATTGATTTAACCCTCTCGCAACCCCAAGTGAGTATTCCTTGTTCCCGTCTGGAAAATAAAAATAGGCGTTATATGTTGCCTTCTCAAGCTGCTTGCAATTTAGAGCCGAGTATTCATTGCAACTATCTCCACAACCAAGCAGAACGATGGTGGCTACGAAGCTAAATATAAGAAGAGGAATTTTTCTTAACATTTAATTTGTTTCTTTGCTTATTGTTGAATGTTAGACATAACGTTTAACTCTAAATTTAAAAAATCTCTTATGACACTAAGTGCTTGACAGGATAATTAATTTTAGATAATGGCTTCAGTAAAGAATCGAGGTATGCCTTTGTATGCACAGATTTGCTGCACGCTGGACATCTCCAACCTTGTCCACTTCCCAAATCATTGAGCGGCGCACATAGCTTTTTAGTAATCCAACAATGGCTACATACATACACACCTGTTTTGATTTCTTGATGTACTCCAATATCTGATAAGTGCCTAAATTTTGGCTTTAACCAAAAGTACACACCAACCAACAATCCAAACAATACAACGGCTAATGCTACAGCTCTAACTGCCCATATTTCTTGTGGCGATGGGATTAACTGTGAAAGAGATTTTTCAGCTGTCAACAAAACGGCGCCAAGAAATACGCACAAGCTAGGGAAAATTAAATCTAAGAATTTAGCTATTATTTTTTCACGCATTGAAAATTCCGAGTTACGCAGAAAAGTTTACACGCTCCATACCGCAAGCAGTACAGCTTCACATCTTATCTCACCCCTGTGCCGCCACCCGATCCGCTTTGCTGTGCAGCTTGTTGAGTGCGCTCAAGTAGGCCTTGGCGCTGGCGACAATGATGTCGGGGTCTGCGCCTACGCCGTTGACGACGCGGCCTGAGTTTTGCAAGCGCACCGTGACTTCTCCTTGGCTCTCTGTTGA
>CANBRV010000127.1 GCA_947372005.1 Comamonadaceae bacterium
TCCAAATCTTTCATCTCGTCCAGCCACAGCCCGCCGCCCTTGGTAAACACAAGGCGCGGTACAACGGCCCCATCCGTGCCCGTACGTTTAAGCTGACTCAGCACCCGCTTGGTGTACGCCAAACTAAACATCTGGAATGCGCCATCCGCCAACACACCGCCCCACGAGTCAAACACCATCACAGCCTGCGCGCCCGCATCAATTTGCGCATTCAAATAAGCTGCCACGCTATCGGCGTTAATCGCCAAGATGCGATGCATCAAATCGGGACGCGAATACATCAATGATTTGACCAGCCGATAGTCATCCGAGCCTTTGCCCTCAACCATGTAGCAAGCCAGTGTCCATGGGCTACCCGAAAAGCCAATCAGCGGCACCGCCTTGTCGCCACGTAACGCGAGCGCTTTACGAATCGACGCAACCGCATCAAACACATAGCGCAGCTTATTCATGTCGGGCACAGCCAGCTTGTCCACCGCCGCTTCGTCCCGCACCACTTGGGCAAAACGCGGACCTTCGCCCTCGGCAAACGTGAGGCCAAGCCCCATGGCGTCGGGCACAGTGAGGATGTCAGAAAACAAAATCGCAGCATCGAGTGGATAACGATCGAGTGGCTGAATCGTCACTTCAGTCGCGTAATCAGGATTTGTCGCCAATCCCATAAAACTGCCCGCTAAGGCGCGGGTTGCGCGGTACTCAGGCAAATAGCGGCCCGCCTGACGCATCAACCAAACAGGGGTGTAAGGCGTTGGCTTGCCGAGGCAAGCATCTAAAAAAGTCGTGTTCATAAACTAAGAATTACAAAGTACCGTAGCTGTGCAAGCCACTCAAAAACATATTCACGCCAAGGAAGGCAAAGGTCGTCACCAAGAGGCCAATCAACGCCCACCAAGCGGCAAACGAGCCACGGAGCCCTTTAACTAGTCGCATGTGCAACCACGCCGCATAGTTCAGCCACACGATTAGAGCCCACGTCTCTTTCGGGTCCCAGCTCCAATAGCCGCCCCAGGCCTCTGCCGCCCAAAACGCGCCCAGCACCGTGGCAATAGTGAAGAACGCAAAGCCCACGGCGATGGCTTTGTACATCAGGTCGTCCATCATCTCAAGCGTAGGCAGAGTTGCCATTACGTAAGAGTTGGGGAAGCGTTTTTTGAGTAAGTATGCCGCAGCCACCATGGCAGATAGCGAGAACGTGCCGTAACCGATAAAGTTAGCAGGCACATGTACTTTCATCCACCAACTCTTAAGTGCAGGAACAAGCGGCTGAATATCGGAAGCCTCACGCACAAAGGTGTACCACAGCAAGAAGCCCACCGCAGCAGACACCACCAGCATCACAAATGCGCCAAGCGTTTTGGTTTTATAAATCTCTTCGTAATAAAGATAGAACAGCGTCGTCAACCAACAAAACAGCACGAAGACTTCGTACAGATTAGAGACAGGAATGTGTCCAATGTCGGCACCAATCAGATAGCTCTCATACCAGCGCACCATCATGCCCACCAAGGCCGCCATTACCGCGACCCACGCCATTTTTGAGGCAATATTGGCAAAAACACTAGCCTGTGATTTAACAAGCAAGCCAAGCCAGTAAAAAAGTGTGCTCAAAAAGAATAAAACGCTCATCCACATGATGGCGGTTTGGCTGGCTAAAAAATATTTGAGCATAAAAGCGGTGTTGGCACGTGGCAGCTGACCCGCATAAATCCAAATCGACCACAGCGAGAGCGCAGCAACTGCAAGCACGAGAACGCGTACAGGGCGCCAAAACCACGCCATCGCGATCAGCGCCGGAACAGTTGCCACCAAAATCCCAACTTCGTAATAGTCCATGTAGGCGTAGTAACGAGTGAATGCAAACATAGCACCCGCAAAAATCAGAGCAGCGAACAGCCAATCGAAGGGGCTGCGTTTGAAATAAATGTTCATAGTCCTAGTTTAACGACTGCCTCATGGTTTACACGTAGCACTTATGATGATTCATGACCTTATACTACCGTCAAATGATAGCGCTACCATTTTTAATACCACAATGAAATTATTCAAAAAAATCTTACTGACAGGCGGGGCAGGCGGACTTGGCAAAGTGCTGCGGCAAAGCCTAGCCGCACACACCGACATCCTGCGCCTCTCCGACATCGCAGGCATGGGTGTGGCGGCAGCACATGAGGAAATCATTGATTGCAACTTAGGTGATAAAGCCGAGACAATAGCCCTTTCTGCTGGTGTGGACGCTATCGTTCATTTAGGCGGTGTGGCGACTGAACACTCCTTCGAGCAAATTTTGGATGCCAATATTCGCGGCATCTTCCATTTGTACGAAGGTGCGCGCATTCACGGCGTGAAGAGAGTCGTATTTGCCAGCTCTAACCACGCCATTGGTTTTCACAAACAAGGCGACGTGATTGACTCCGATTGCCTACTACGCCCCGACAGTTATTACGGCCTATCCAAAGCGTATGGCGAGAACATGGCACAATTTTATTTTGACCGTTACGGTATCGAAACTGTGAGCATCCGCATTGGCTCATCGTTCCCCGAGCCAGTAGATGCGCGGATGCTGATTACGTGGCTCTCTTACCGTGATTTTTCAGAGCTCGTACGCTGCTCTTTAACCGCTCCCAATGTCGGGCACACCATCGTGTATGGTGTCTCCGATAACAAAAATGGCTGGTGGGATAACAGCAAAGCGGCGCACCTAGGATTCAAACCACAAGACAACACAGAACAATGGCGAGCAAGCCGCGAAGCCATGCCGCAATTGCCTTCTAGCGATCCTGCCAAGATGTATCAAGGTGGTGGATTTACGAAGATGGGGCCATTTAATTAAGTTTTTTCGGGTTTCAATTTTTATTTTTTAAGGAGCATTTCATGTCTATCAAACTACTTTCCAAAATCGCGATTGCCGCATCACTCGCGCTGGGCATCGCCGCGCAAGCGACTGAGTTCCGCTCGGGCGACACACACCCCGATGGCTACCCAACCGTTGAAGCCGTTAAGTTCATGGGCAAGCGTCTATCAGAATTGACCAATGGCAAGCATTCGGTCAAGGTCTATCCCGCTTCGGCTTTGGGACAAGAAAAAGATTTGATTGAGCAAACCAAAATCGGCGCGCTCGCCATGTCGCGCGTCAACATCGGCCCGATGAATAACATCTGCCCAGAGACGCAAGTACCGACATTACCGTTTTTGTTCCGCTCTAAAGATCACATGCGTCACGTGCTGGACGGTGCGATTGGTGAAGAAATCCTCGCCTCTTGCGCACCGCAAGGCTTTATTGGTCTGGCGTATTACGATAGCGGCGCACGTTCCATCTACACGGGCAAAAAACAAATCAAAACTTTTGCCGATGTCAAAGGCATGAAGATTCGTGTGCAGCAATCTGATTTGTGGGTGTCGCTCTTAGAAGCTATGGGTGCCAACGCAACGCCAATGCCCTATGGCGAGGTGTACACCGCGCTCAAAACAGGCTTGATTGACGGCGCAGAAAACAATTTCCCTAGCTACGACAGTGCCAAACATTTTGAAGCCGCCAAGTACTATGCGATGACCGAGCACTCGATGGCGCCAGAAGTGCTGCTCTTTAGCAAACGCACATGGGACACGTTGACACCAGACGATCAAAAAGCGCTACGCCAAGCGGCTAAAGAGTCTGTCATCTATATGCGCAAGCTGTGGGATGAAAAAGAAATCGCGTCGCAAAAAGCTGTCGTAGCCGGCGGCGCAATCATCACGCAAGTCGATAAAGCCCCATTCCAAGCGGCAATGAAACCCGTGTACGACAAATTCATCAAAGACGACAAGCTCAAGTCGCTCGTTAAACGTGTGCAAGACACGAAGTAAAAGAAAGCAATCATGCAAACCTATACCAATCTTTGTGCATTTCTTTCCAAGCTTTGCATGAGGCTTGGTATCACAGGCCTAGTCCTGTTGATCGCCTGCGTCACATGGCAAGTGTTTGGACGTTATGTGCTTAACAACACACCCACATGGGCGGAGACTTTTGCCCTGCTGCTGGTCCTCTATGTCACCATGTTTGGCGTTGCTGTTGGCGTGCGGGATGCAGGGCACATCGGCCTGGAAAGCTTGCTGGTATTGGCTTCCGAGAAAGTGCGTACGCGCATGGAGTACGTGATTCATGCTCTCGTCCTTGTCTTTGGCGTCATCATGTGTCTAGAGTGTGCAAGCCTCGCTAAATCCGTGTGGGGCTACAACTTGCCTACGCTACCGATTTCGGAAGGCTGGCGCTATGTGCCCGCTTGCATTGCGGGCGTGCTGATTGTGCTGTTTAGCGTTGAGCATATTTTGAACATGGCCACGGGTCGTGAAATTGAAAGCAATTAATCATGACCATTCCACTCATCATTCTCTGCGTTTCATTCTTCGGTCTCTTGCTACTCGGCGTGCCTGTTGCTTTTTCAATTGGTCTATCGTCCCTGCTTACCTTGCTCTACGAAGGCTTGCCACTTGCGGTCGGCTTTCAGCAAATGACTTCAGGCATGAACGTGTTTTCGTTCTTAGCGATTCCGTTCTTCATTTTTGCAGGCGAACTCATGCTCTACGGCGGCATTGCTGACCGAATCGTTGTGTTTGCTAAATCGCTCGTAGGCCACGTACGTGGTGGCTTAGGCATGAGCAACGTCGTCGCTTGCACACTGTTTGGCGGCGTGAGCGGTAGCCCCGTCGCGGACGTCTCTGCCATGGGTGCGGTGATGATTCCGATGATGAAAAAAGAAGGCTACGACGCGGACTATGCCGTCAACGTGACCACCCACGCAGCGCTAGTGGGGGCACTCATGCCCACCTCGCACAACATGATCATCTACACGCTGGCCACAGGTGGCAAAGTGTCGATGGCTGCGCTGATTTTGGCGGGCATCGTGCCCGTCATCATCCTCACGCTTTGCAACCTAGCAGCGGCCTACGGCGTAGCGGTCAAGCGCGGCTACCCTGCGGGCACATTCCCAGGATGGTCCATCGTGGCGCGCAGTTTTGCAGCAGCGTTGCCAGGTCTTCTGATCGTGGTCATCATCTTGGTGGGCATCTTGAGCGGCATCTTCACTGCCACAGAATCAGCGGCAGTTGCCGTGCTTTACGCACTAGGGCTTACCGTGTTTTTATACAAAAGCCTCACTAAAGAAAAGTTCATGAAAGCCGCCAGCAAGGCCGTCAAGACTACAGGCATTGTGCTTTTACTGATAGGTATCTCGTCTATGTTTGGCTACCTCATTAGCCTCTATGGCGTCGCAGAACTGACGGGACAAGCCTTATCCAGCCTGACTTCCCAGCCATGGCTCATCTTTTTACTCGTCAACGTGATTCTGTTTGTGCTGGGCACATTCTTAGATATGGCGGCCACAATTTTGCTGTGCACGCCGATCTTCTTGCCCATCTGCCAAGCCTACGGTATGAGCTCGGTGCAGTTCGGCATGGTGATGCTGATTAACTGCGCACTCGGACTCAATACGCCGCCCGTGGGAACCACGCAATTCGTGGGTTGTGCGATCGGCGGTGTCTCGGTCGGCACGGTAATGAAAACCATTTGGCCGTTTTATGGCGCACTGATCGCAGCATTATTTTTGGTCACCTATGTGCCCGCGTTTTCGCTCTGGTTGCCTAATTTGGTTTTGGCGAAGTAAACAGAACGAGAACCAAATGAAGACACTGCTACCACTGGCAATTATTGCCCTGCAAGCCATATCGAGCGTCGCCTACAGCCAGACCAGTTCTCCCGCTTACCCCAGCCGCCCTGTCACGCTCGTCGTGCCCTTTGCGCCTGGTGGTGGCACGGATATTGGTGCTCGTCTCATTGCCAACAAGCTCACACAAAAATGGGGGCAATCTGTCGTCGTCGATAACAAGGGCGGTGCGGGCGGCGTGCTCGGCGCGGACATTGTGGCGAAGGCCAAGGCGGACGGCTACACGCTTTTATTTGGCAACGTGGGCACGCAGTCCATCAATCCTGCGCTCTACAAAAAACTGCCCTACAACTTTGAGACCGCTTTCGCGCCCGTGTCGCTGGTAGCCGAGTTGCCGTTCTTTTTAATGACAAGTCCCAGCTTCGCACCCAAGACAGTCAAAGAACTGGTCGTTTACGCCAAAGCTAATCCAGAAAAAGTGACTTACGCCAGCTCAGGCAACGGTGGCTCGCCACATTTATCAGCTGAAGTCTTCTCCGCCATGGCAGGTGTCCGTATGACGCACGTGCCCTACAAAGGCGGCGGCCCCGCCATGAACGACCTCATGGCGGGACACGTCAATATTTTGTTTGCGTCGGTGCTGGAGTCCATCGGATTCATCCAAACGGGCAAACTCAATGCGATGGCGGTCACCACTAAAGCCAGATCAAGCACGGCACCAAGCGTGCCTACCATTGCTGAAGGCGGCATGGATATTGGCACTACCGCAGGGGTCTCGGGACTCTCGGGCTATGAGTCAGGATCGTGGATCGGCATACTCGCGCCCACGGGCACACCGCAGGCCATCATCAACAAAATTGCGTCCGATGTGAAAGAGGT
>CANBRV010000128.1 GCA_947372005.1 Comamonadaceae bacterium
CTCGCAACCCTCGATCAATTCATTCAATCCACCAAAAACGGACGCGCCGAATTTGTACAAACCGTTACTGCGCCAAGCAGTGGTAGCGGTGCGGATATGAAAGCGGGCAAGGTCAAACTCTCACGCGGCACATTCGAGTTTTTACGTCCTAATCGCTTTAAGTTCATCTACACCAAACCGTTTGAACAAAGCATCATTGCCGATGGGCAAACGCTGTGGCTACACGACGTAGATTTGAATCAAGTGACCTCGCGCAAGCTCTCCAGCGTGATGGCAGGTAGCCCCGCTGCATTATTTGCCTCAGCCCCCAATCTGCAAGCCTTGCAGGCCGAGTTCACGCTGCAAGCCTTATCCGATAGGGGGGGCGATGGTCTAGAGTGGGTTCAAGCTACGCCAAAAGCCAAAGGCAAGCAAGACAATGGTAGCTTGCTGCAAAGCGTCAAAGTCGGCTTCAAACAAACGTCTGCTGGCGTTGAAATTGCTGCGTTAGAGATGGTGGACAGCTTTGGGCAAACGTCAGTGATTAAGTTTGAGAAGGTTCAGATCAATACCAACCTTACGTCAGCGCACTTCAACTTTAAAGTGCCTGCTGGTGTGGATGTGATTAGGCAATAGAGTGATCATTTTTTATTAGATGCCGGCGGATTCTTCGCACAAGCAAAGTCTTCCATCAGTGCGAAGCGAATCAACGAGTGTGCTCGGATATGTCTTTTTGCTGGATTGATTTCTAGGTACTTGAAAACAATATCTCTGATTTGAACAAATGTAATTTTGCTATTGCCAAAACAAATATGAGGTATCTTAAAAGACTCTGAAGTAGACGCTTTATCTCCCAGAGAAGAGAAGATTTCGTAGGTTAGATAGAAGTCTTCTGCATCTAGTACGCCGTCGAGGTAGGCATAGCCTCTAAGACTCACGCTTGAATCATTCGAGCTGAGCCATGCATAGAGTTCATTACCAGTCGTTTCTGCGCGAGCAACACTGAGAGTTAGAGCTAATAGACACCCGAGGGCGAATCTAGTCTTCTGCATAATTGACTCCTTTAAAAAAACTCTAACATGTTTGAGGCCAATGGGTGCGATTAATGGCTTTGCTTGAATGATGGTTTAGCACACATCAAAAACGTTGCATACTCCCTCAAATTCTATATGAGCACCGTCACTTCTTCGCACACCTCACTCCCCGAACGGTTACGCCCAACAACCTTAGATGAGGTAGTTTTGCCGTGACGACGCTTAGGGTTACTCATAATGCGACCACATACGCAAGACGCGGACTGTTTTCTCTTTGAGGAAGACTTCGTAAACGACACGGTGCTGAATATTGATCCGCCGAGAGTAAGCCCCAGCAAGATCGCCAATTAGTTTTTCATAAGGCGGTGGATTTTGAAACGGGTCATTTTCAAGTATGGCTAACAATTGCTGCGCTTTGGCTTTGAGTCCACTTGCGGCAAGCTTTTTGGCATCTTTGACAGCATGCTTCGCATAGACAACAGACCAACTCACCAAGCAAGCTCCTTGGCGCTTTTTGCAAGTGGCTCAGCCATGCCAGCCTTGATGGAGTCGCGCATGCCTGGAATGGCAAGCAAGTACAAAGTTTCTTGCATGGCGCTCCAGTCTTCCGCTGAAAACAGCACAGCATTGTTGCGTTTGCCAGAAATGATGATGGGCTTGTGCGACTCAGCCGTCTCGTCAATGAGACGATAAAGATTTGCGCGGGCTTCGCTGGCGGTGAGGGTTTGCAATTTTTATTCCTTGAAACAAGCCTCAAATGGTACGTTAATACGTACGCCTTGTCAACTTGCAGGAAATTCCTAATTTGTTAACGCTTAACGTTGGAGGACACCGGCAGCCGAAGGCTGTCGCGACTGAGCCGACGGGTTAAAGCGCATAGAGTTCCGCCCTATTCGCGCGCAACCAGCTAAAGAAGCGCGGCCCTTCGCTCGGCAAGGAGCGATCATGGCCGGCCAGATTCGCGACTGCTCGCACAATGTATTGAATAGCTTCGGTTTCCAACTCAAGGTCGATCGTCTCTTCATCGCGAAGACCTTGCCAATGCTTCAGCCAGTTCTTGCTCCTATTTAAGTGAAGTTGGGTGACCACCTTCTCAGGCAATCCGGACATTGCACTAATGCGCTGCTTCAGTTGCGCGAAGGCAGAGTCGCTGCCAAGCATTTCCCCCAAGATTTCTTCGGCAGCGCCTGCAAGAGTAATGGCGGGGACATAGGCTTTGTTGTCCAAGAACAGTCGGATCGCCCAATCAAGTTGATCGACTGCGGCGTCGAGTTTGGATAATGTGTATTCCATGCGCTTAAACGTTGGAGTTAGGTCTCTCTCTCAGAGCTGACCTCTCACCTTGAAGAACTTTACGGCGAAGGACTCAACCATTTGATCAATCGCCTTCTTGACGGCATCGGGAGCGGTGGTTCTGCTGCCATAACCAAGAACAGCTTTGGAGAGAAGCTCAGGTGTTGACATCGTTCCCGCCTTGCACTCGACGTGGTAGGCGATTGGGTAGTCTTTGCCAACTGTCCACACCCCACACCACAACTGCCCAGTACGTTCCTTGCCTGCGGCATCCAGTGAGAAGGGATTTCGCTCCGTGAAGGGAACCGCTGCGAAGTTGTTCCTGAATCGAAGTCGAAGGTAGTCGTTTAGCTCCTGGCTTTCGAGCCCGGGAATCGTTCCGTCTTCCGCGCCCTTTGACTCAACAACGATTGATCCGAAGGAATCGACCTTCTTGAACGCGCCGAATAAGGCCTGATCTATTGCCGCTCGCTGCTCCTCGGGCGTCATTTTGGAGAACACGTCCCACTGGGCGAACGTGGCTGAGGTGGCCAAAAGCGCGATGAGTGGGATAGTAAGTAGGCGATTGCGCATGAGAGACCTAATTTTTGAGTTCAACGAATGCCGATCGCGGCTCGCTGTAATGGATAGTTCATATGCATCAAAATTGACGCATACTTGCTGAAATTCTATATGAGCCCTGTAACTTCTAATAATCCCCCCCTAGCCGAACGCCTACGCCCAACGACCTTAGACGAAGTGATCGGGCAAGAGCAAGTACTAGGCGCTGGAACCGCGCTGCGTATGGCTTTCGAGGCGGGTGTGCCGCACAGCGCCATTTTGTGGGGGCCGCCAGGTGTTGGCAAAACGACCATTGCGCGGCTGATGGCTAACGCATTCGATGCGCAGTTCATCACCATTAGCGCCGTGCTGGGCGGTGTGAAGGAAATCCGCGAAGCTGTGGAGCTGGCGCAGGCCGCCGCGCTGCTGAATCAGCGCTCCATTGTTTTTGTGGACGAGGTGCATCGCTTCAACAAATCGCAGCAAGACGCGTTTTTGCCGCATGTCGAGTCGGGGCTGTTTACGTTTATTGGCGCGACGACTGAAAACCCTAGCTTCGAAGTCAACTCCGCGCTCTTGTCCAGAGCCGTGGTGTACGTGCTGCAGCCCATATCGGACGTGGGTTTGCGGACGATTTTGGATAAGGCTTTGGCAGAATCTGGCGGCTTGACTGTAGAAGACGTAGCCGCGCAAACCTTGGTCGCGTATGCCGACGGTGATGCGCGCCGCCTTATCAACACGATTGAAACTTTGAGCGTGGTGGCCGCTAAAGAAAAGCTCACATCCATCACCAACGACTGGCTGCAAAAAGTACTGGGCGAGCGACTACGGCGCTACGACAAAAGTGGCGAGCAGTTCTACGACACCATCTCCGCGTTGCATAAATCCGTGCGCGGCTCCGACCCCGATGCGTCGCTGTATTGGCTGGTGCGCATGCTGGATGGCGGTGTCGATCCGCGCTACATCGTGCGGCGCTTAATCCGTATGGCTTCCGAGGACATTGGCCTTGCTGACCCCCGTGCGCTAAGGCTTGCGCTGGATGCAGCTGAAACCTACGAGCGGCTGGGTTCGCCAGAAGGCGAGTTGACTCTCGCTCAGTGCGTGGTGTATTTGGCAGTCGCGCCCAAGTCGAATGCGGTCTACAAAGCGTTTAACGCTACCAAAAAATTTATCAAGCAAGACGGCACAAGACCGATTCCGCTGCACCTGCGAAATGCGCCTACCAAACTGATGAAAGATTTGGACTATGGCAAAAACTATCGCTATGCCCATGACGAGGAGGGTGCTTTTGCCGCTGGTGAAAGCTACTTCCCTGAGGGATTACCCGCTCAGCAGTTCTACCAACCCGTAGAGCGTGGGCTTGAGATTAAGATTGCCGCCAAATTAGCGGAACTTAAAGCGCTGAATAAGAAAAATTAGAAACTAAAGGTTAGGGTCAAACGGATGGAGACATTCCTCCAACAAATTATTAACGGCCTCGTGCTAGGTAGCATGTACGCGCTGGTAGCGCTGGGCTACACCATGGTGTACGGCATCATCAACCTGATTAACTTTGCACACGGCGAGGTATTGATGGTGGGCGCGCTCACCAGCTACTCGTGCATTAACCTGATGCGGGAGGCGATGCCGACGGCGCCAGGTTGGTTGATCTTGCTATTGGCGCTGCTGATTGCTTGTGTCGTTTGTGCAGCGCTTAATTTTTGCATTGAAAAAATTGCCTATCGACCTTTGCGTGGAGCACCTAAGCTTGCACCATTGATTACGGCGATTGGCATGAGCCTTTTGTTGCAAACCATTGCCATGGTGATTTGGAAACCTAATCCCAAGGCTTACCCTACCTTGCTTCCTAGTGATCCGATTCAGCTGGCAGGAGCCGTGATTACGCCGACGCAAATACTGATCTTGGCGGTAACGGTGCTGTGCCTAGCCACGTTGTCGTGGCTGGTGGGTAGCACACGGCTTGGGCGTGCGATGCGTGCTACGGCGGAGAATCCTAAAGTTGCAGCACTCATGGGCGTTAATCCTGACCGCGTTATCTCAGCAACTTTTGTGATTGGCGCCATTTTGGCGGCGATTGCAGGCGTGATGTGGGCATCCAACTATGGGACAGCGCAGCACGCTATGGGCTTTTTGCCAGGACTCAAGGCCTTTACGGCTGCGGTATTTGGCGGCATTGGTAATTTGGCAGGCGCCGTAGTGGGTGGCATTCTTTTGGGTTTGATTGAGTCGATTGGCTCTGGCTATATCGGGCAGCTGACGGGCGGTGTTTTGGGCAGTCACTATGCGGATATTTTTGCTTTCGTGGTGTTGATTGTGGTGCTGACTTTGAGGCCGTCGGGCTTGCTGGGTGAGCGTGTGGCAGATAGAGCGTGAGACCCAGCATGAAACCATTGATTAACTTTCAATCTAAACCTATTCGCATCGTGCTGGCTCTGCTACTGTGCCTGCTGCCGCTGGGCTTGCAGCAAATGGGTAATTTTTGGGTGCGTACAGCGGATACGGCCTTGCTTTATGTACTCCTTGCAATAGGTCTCAATATCGTGGTGGGCTATGCGGGCTTGCTCGATCTAGGATATGTTGCGTTTTTTGCTGTAGGTGCTTATCTGTATGCACTGCTTGCTTCGCCGCATTTGACGCAAACCTTTGCGTGGATGGCTGCGGTGCTGCCCGCAGGCTTGCATGTTTCTATCTGGCTGGTGGCGCCGTTGGCTGTGCTCGTAGCTGGTTTTTTTGGCGTGCTTTTGGGCGCGCCCACGCTTAAGTTGCGCGGCGACTATCTGGCCATTGTCACGCTGGGGTTTGGTGAAATCATTCGTGTGTTCCTCAATAACTTAGATCAGCCCGTCAACATTACCAATGGACCCAAAGGCCTTGGCCAGATTGATTCTGCACATATTTTTGCGTTTGATTTTGGTAAAAAATTAGATCTTGGCTTTGTGGAACTCTCATCGGTCACGCTTTACTACTATTTGTTTTTAACGCTGGTTGTTGTCGCCATCATCATTAGTCATAGACTCGCCGATTCGCGAGTGGGCCGTGCGTGGATGGCGATTCGTGAAGATGAAATTGCCGCCAAAGCCATGGGTATCAATACACGTAATTTAAAGCTTTTGGCCTTTGGCATGGGTGCGACGTTTGGCGGCGTTTCAGGTGTGATGTTTGCCTCATTTCAAGGTTTTATCTCACCAGAGTCGTTCTCGCTCATGGAGTCCGTCATGATCGTTGCCATGGTGGTACTAGGCGGTCTTGGGCATTTACCAGGCGTGGTACTGGGTGCTGTTTTGCTAGCTGTCTTACCCGAAGGTTTGCGCTGGTTTTCAAGCCTAGTCGATTTGCAACAAGCTACTAATGGACGTTTGGATGCTTCCATCTTGCGCCAATTACTGATTGCATTGGCCATGATTGGCATCATGCTCGCCAAGCCTAAAGGTCTATGGCCTACGCCTGATAAAGCAGGCACGAAGGTGGATCGATGAACAGCATAGTCTTAAAAGTAGAAAATGCCTCCAAACGTTTTGGTGGATTGCAAGCTTTGAATGACGTCGGCTTAGAAATTAAAGCGGGCGAGGTTTACGGCTTGATTGGCCCCAACGGCGCGGGGAAGACGACTTTTTTTAACGTCATTACGGG
>CANBRV010000129.1 GCA_947372005.1 Comamonadaceae bacterium
GCCGCGAGTCCGTTCTTCGCCATGTCTAGGCCATTCATCGACACGGTCGCTTGCGGCTCGATGGCATCCAACACCGTTGCGCGACGTGTCATCGAACCCGTGTGCCAATGCTCAAGTTGACGGCCTGTAATCAGCACCATCGGGTACTCAGCATCTGGACGCTCGTTCGCAGGAATGATGTCCGCTGGCACAAGCTTGACACGACCATCCGCTGTAGGGAAATCTTTGATAAAGATCGTCGGACTGCCAGGGTCTTCAGCAGAGAGACATGGATAGGTGACGCTAGAGTCGCGCTGCAAGCGCTCCCACGTAATACCCGATAGCGCAGCATGCATGGCTTGGCGCATCTCTTCATACACATTGGCTACGCCTGATTGATCTTGGTCACCATCACCTGCAAACGAAGCTTCGCTCATGTAAGTCCAGGAGAGTCCCATGCGACGTGCAATTTGCTGCAATATCCACAGGTCTTGCCGCGCATCGCCTGGTGGCTTGATGGCTTGCTTGCCCAGCTGCACCATGCGGTCGGTGTTGGACGCAGTGCCCGTTTTTTCTGGCCACGCAGAGGCAGGAAGAATGACGTCGGCGAGCCATGCCGTTTCAGTCATAAAAATATCTTGCACCACGAAATGTTTGAGTTCAGCCATGGCGTGACGTGCGTGATTCAAATCGGGGTCGCTCATCGCAGGGTTTTCACCTTCGACAAACATGCCGTGAATCTTGGCAGGGTTGCTGTCTTCAAACAGCGCGGCGTTCATGGTCTCCACCACGGTCAATCCTGGTTTACTATCTAACTTCGTGCCCCAAAAATCTTCAAACCACGCATGTGCAGCGGCGTTGTCCACACGCTGATAGTTTGGGAACATCATCGGGATCAAGCCCGCATCAGATGCGCCCTGCACGTTGTTTTGACCGCGCAGTGGGTGCAGACCCGAACCTGGTTTGCCAATCTGGCCTGTCACGGTGACAAGCGCAATCAAGCATCGCGCATTGTCCGTACCGTGAACATGCTGGGAGACGCCCATGCCCCACAAAATCATGGCTGATTTAGCAGTTGCAAAAGCACGCGCCACTTCGCGCAGCGTCTCAGCTGGAATGCCGCAAATCGGCGCCATCAGTTCTGGGCTGTAACCTTTGACGTTTTGTTTGAGTGCCTCAAAATTGTTGGCGCGATCTCGAACGAATGCCTCATCAACCAAACCTTCTTCAATCACAGTGTGAATCATGGCATTCAGCATCGCGACATCGCTGTCCGCTTTGAACTGAAGCGTACGCCAAGCGTGTTTAGCAATATCCGTCTTACGTGGGTCAGCCAGCACGATCTTCGTACCCTTCTTCGCCGCGTTTTTCATCCACGTGGCTGCAACAGGGTGGTTCGCCGTAGGGTTCGAGCCAATCACGAGTACGAGATCCGAGTGCTCCACGTCGTTCACTTGATTCGATACCGCGCCAGAGCCTACGCCCTCAAGCAAGGCCGCCACGCTGGATGCATGGCACAAACGCGTGCAATGATCGACGTTGTTAGAACCAAAACCTGTGCGCACGAGCTTTTGGAACAGGTACGCTTCTTCGTTGCTGCCCTTGGCGGAACCAAAGCCAGACAAGGCTTTGAGGCCATATTGATTTTTGAGTTTGAGTAATCCACCTGCTGCAAAGTCAAGTGCTTCTTCCCATGTGGCTTCACGGAAGATGTCCGATATTTCTTTGTCCTGCTTATCCAAGATAGACGGATCTTTGGCCACGCCCGCTTTGCGGATGAGCGGCTTGGTCAGCCTGCCCGCATGGTGCGCATAGTCAAAACCGAAGCGCCCTTTGACACAGAGGCGGTCGTGGTTAGCTGGGCCATCTCGGCCATCAACAGCGACAATTTTTTCGTCTTTGACTTTGTAAGTGATTTGGCAACCCACGCCGCAGAACGGGCACACGGAATCGACTTCGCGATCAACCTTTTGTGAACCCACCAAGGTCTTAGGCATCAGCGCACCCGTTGGGCAAGCTTGCACGCATTCGCCACAAGCCACGCAGGTGGACTCTTGCATCGGATCATCCAAATCGAAGACGATTTTGGAATGCGAGCCGCGCATGGCGTAGCCAATCACGTCATTGACTTGCTCCTCGCGGCACGCACGAACGCAGCGGGTGCACTGGATACACGCATCCAAATTGACCAACATAGCTGGGTGGCTTGTATCCGTCCATGATGAGGATGACTCACGGCGAATCGCTTTGAACTCTGGACGAACGGTGACATCCATTTCATCAGCCCATGCGGATAACTCACCATGTTGCAGCTTTGCTCCAGCCAATTCTTCTTTATCGTTCCACTTGTACCCCGCATCAGGCATATCGGATAGCAGCATCTCCAACACCATCTTTTGGCTCTTGACGGCACGAGGTGATTCGGCTTGCACTTCCATACCCGCCGTGGCATTACGGCAGCAACTTGGCGCGAGCACGCGTTCGCCCTTGATCTCGACCACGCAAGCACGGCAATTGCCGTCCGCGCGGTAACCGTCTTTGTAGCAAAGATGCGGAATATCGACGCCGTGGCGTTTGGCTGCGTTCAAGATGGATTCGCCGTTGAATGCTTCAATGGCTTTGCCGTCTAGCGTGAAGTGAATCGTTTGTTCTGTCATGATGGTTCTCCAAATTAATTAGGGTCTGTCCCCAATTAATTGATCTCGTGAGCGAAGTGTTTTTGAATCGAGCGAATCGGATTCGGCGCTGCTTGCCCGAGTCCGCAAATCGATGCGTCGCCCATGACGACCGCCAGATCTTCTAGCGTTTCGCTATCCCATGTTTTGGCTTCCATCAGCTTGGCGGCTTTGCTAGTACCCACTCGGCATGGCGTGCATTGACCGCAGCTCTCGTGTTCGAAGAATTTCATGATGTTGAGCGCCGCGTCTCTTGCTTTGTCATGCTGGCTCATCACCATCACGGCAGCCGATCCGATGAAGCAACCGTAGGGTTGTAGCGTATCGAAGTCGAGAGGGATGTTGGCAAGACTAGCTGGCAGGATGCCGCCCGACGCACCGCCAGGTAGGTAGGCGTAGAGTTCGTGTCCGTCCATCATGCCGCCGCAGAATTGATCGACCAACTCCGCCAAAGTGATACCCGCTGGTGCGAGTTTGACGCCTGGGTTTTTGACGCGGCCAGACACGCTAAATGAGCGCAGTCCCTTACGACCATTAGCGCCGTGGCTGGTAAACCAGCTTGCACCCTTCTCCAAAATCTCACGCACCCAATAAAGCGTCTCAAAATTGTGCTCTAGCGTTGGCTTGCCAAAGAGGCCCACTTCGGCGATGAAAGGCGGACGCATACGCGGTTCGCCGCGCTTGCCTTCAATGCTTTCAATCATGGCGGACTCTTCACCGCAGATGTAGGCTCCCGCGCCACGTCTGATGTGGATTGCGGGCATGGCACCTTGCAAAGCCTTGGGTGGCGAGGCCTCTAGGGCAGCCACTTCGCGCTCTAAGATTTCGCGGCAGCCGTGGTATTCATCACGCAAATAGATGTAGCAACGCTTGATGCCAACCACCTGCGCTGCAATCAACATGCCTTCTAAAAAGCGATGTGGGTCGCGCTCTAAATACGTGCGGTCTTTAAATGTGCCTGGCTCGCCCTCGTCGATATTGACAGCCATGAGCTTTTCACCCGCTTGACCTTTGACGATGCGCCATTTGCGACCCGATGGAAAGCCCGCGCCGCCAAGGCCACGCAGACCCGAGTCCTCCATGATTTTGATTGTGGCTTCCGAATCAAGACCACCAAGCAATTGATAGCCGCCCGCCGCTTGATACGCGGCGTAGTCGATGTAGTCCAGCCGCTGATCGGACTGCGCGTGGGTCGTCTTTCCAGCCTTCACGGCAGCCACGACTTTATCGGTTGTTGCATTGGCAATCGGGTTTTGATGCACGGCGACAACGGGCGCTTGTTCGCAACGACCGAGGCACGGCGCTGCAATCACTTTGACATCGTCACTACCCAAAATAGCTGGCAAACGCGCCATTAAATCTTTTGCGCCCGCCATTTCGCACGACAAACTGTCGCACACACGAACCGTGATGCCAGCCGCGGTATCGCCTTCGCGTAGCACTTCAAAGTGGTGATAGAAGGTTGCCACTTCGTACACCTCGGCCATCGGGATATTCATCTCTTTGGCAAGTGCTACCAAGTGCCCTTCATGCAAGCCACGATAGGCATCTTGAAGCTTATGCAAGTACTCAATCAGCATGTCGCGCGGATAACCCGTGACAGGGCGTTCGCCAATCAACGCGCGAACGGCAGCGAGCGAATCCGTGTCGGTTTGGCGACCTTTTAGCTTAGCCAAACGTTTCATCTTGGCGCGCATGGCGTCAAGCGTGGCGAGCGGGGTACTGGGCATATTCGGGCTTGTCATACAGTTCCTAGAAATCTAAAACCCAAAAAGGGCAACGCTCATTTTGCACAAGCATTGCCCCT
Source organism: Comamonadaceae bacterium (assembly GCA_947372005.1). Taxonomy (GTDB): domain Bacteria; phylum Pseudomonadota; class Gammaproteobacteria; order Burkholderiales; family Burkholderiaceae_C; genus JASGCK01. Next base: position 4,462 of record CANBRV010000129.1, read on the forward strand.
CTATGGTTGACCTAAATCAATTAGGCAAAAAACTTAGCCACGCTTTGCAGCGTGCGATACACACCCCAAGCGAGAGGAATGCCCACAGCAAGCCAAGCAAACACCACCACGGCTGGATTGACGGCATCAGCACCGCCTGTTGCTGCGCCCACTTCAGATGCCGCCATTTTTTCATGTGCAAGGCGTTTTTCTTCCGCCAATTCGCTGTCGGTCATAAACCATTTGGAGTCGAGCGGCTTAACCAGCAAGTTGCAGATTAACCCGACAACCAGCATGCCAACCAAGATGTACATGGTTTGGTTATAAACCTGCTCCCGCGGGATGCCAAGTCCGAGTTGGTACTCGCGCATGTAGTTCACGATCACAGGGCCTAAGATGCCAGCGGTTGCCCACGCGGTCAGCAAGCGACCATGAATCGCGCCGACCATTTGCGTACCAAAAATGTCAGCAAGATAAGCAGGAACCGTCGCAAAGCCGCCGCCGTACATGGAGAGGATGATGCAGAACGCGCCCACAAACAGCACCACATTACGCGCCGCAGAGCTGCTAGGAATACTGAAGTAAAGCAGTCCACCAAGCACAAAGAACACCACGTAAGTGACCTTGCGACCGAGCTTGTCGGACAAGCTCGCCCAGAAGAAACGGCCGCCAATGTTGAAGAGGCTGAGGAGCGCCGTAAAGCCTGCCGCCACAGTCGCAATGCTGGCGAGTTGTGCTTTATCGAGTTCACCAAATTTTTGCGTGAGGCCAATCAACGATCCACCAAACACTTCTTGCAACATCGGCGAGGCCATGCCAATCACGCCAATACCCGCGCTCACGTTCATGCACAGCACCATCCAAATCAGCCAAAACTGCGGAATGCCCCAGACCTTCTTCACGTGCACGTGTTTTTGGGTAATCATGGCGTTGTTGACTTGCGCTGGAGGTGGCGTCCAACCTGCAGGCTTCCAGCCAGTCTCTGGGACGCGATAACCAAATGCACCGGCCATCATGAAGACGAAGTACACAAGCGCCATCACGATGAAGGTTTGCATCACGCCCACGTCCGTTGGCGTTGCAAAGTATTTCATCAAATCAGCAGCCATCGGGGAGCCAATCATTGCGCCGCCACCAAAGCCCATGATGGCCATACCAGTCGCCATGCCGCGGCGATCGGGGAACCATTTAATCAAGGTTGAAACAGGCGAGATATAACCCAGACCTAGACCAATCCCGCCAATGATGCCAGAGCCGACAATCATCATCCAGAATTGATGCATATAAACGCCCAGCGCCGAGAACAGCATGCCGCCGCACCAGCAGCAAGCCGACACCACACCCGCTTTGCGAGGACCCACGCGTTCTAGCCAACCGCCCCAAATGGCAGCAGAAGAGCCGAGGAGCACAAAGAACAAGGTGTACATCCAACCCAGTGTGGAGATTTGCCAGTCACAGCTCGTGGTGAAAAGCTGTCCAAAAAAACCCACATCAGGCGCGCACTTGATGGCATCTTTGATGCCGAGTGCTTTTGACAGCGGCAGCCAAAAAACCGAAAAGCCATACGCCATGCCGATGCACAGATGAATTGCTAATGCGGCAGGCGGCACGAGCCAGCGATTAAATCCAGGTCCCGCAATAATGAGTTCCTTGTCCAAAATTCCACTCATGAGCTTCTCCTAGTTATTATGAGTTGAGAAGCCGCTAATATAGTTCTGGAAGTACTTGAACGGAGCTACGTTGACGCATCCGTTACAGGGGATTACCCTGACTTATTTAGAGTGCAGGATCGCGTTCTTCCCAGCGAATCTGATCAATCGCCTTGAGTAGATCTTTAGACAATGGCGGCGTTTCCCAAGCCTTCAAACACTCATCGAATTGCGCAACCGTTGTCACGCCAATGATGGTGCTAGCCACTTGCCATTTTTGATAACAAAACGCGAGCGCCAATTGCACAGGCGTCATGCCGTTATCACGCGCCAATTGGTTATAGCGCTTGGCAGCATGCAGGGCTTCTGGGCGACCCCAGCGCTG
>CANBRV010000130.1 GCA_947372005.1 Comamonadaceae bacterium
GCTGACCAGTGGTACGGTGTTGTCGCACCTGCGGGCACGCCCAAAGATATCGTCGCCAAATTAAATGTTCAAATCAACAAAGCGTTAGCCAGTGCAGAGCTCAAAACGCGTTTGAATAGTGAAGGAGCGATTGCAACGCCCACAACACCTGAAATTTTTGGTGCACTGATCAAAACAGAAATTGCGCGTTGGAAACCTGTGATTGCGGGTGGGCGCATCAAGGGCGCCTAAAGCACGCCCCGTTGATATAGCTTTAGAGCGCGTAGGCGCCTTCCTCAAGGCTAATCGCAACGCCTGTTTTTGCTGACTGTTCGGCCGCTAAGCCAATCAGCACGGCCTTGAGACCATCAGCTAAGCTTACTTCTGGCTTGGCATTTTTGTCGCCTGCCGTATAGGCTTTTGCCATCTCAAAAAACTTTTGATGTTGATAAAACGTTGAGCCGTTGTGATCGCCCGCGGCCAGCAAAGCCTTATCGACTGGGATGTCCAAGGTTTTTAGCGGTACGGCTGTAATGGTCGGATTGTTCGTCCAGCCATCCGCGCCCGTTTTGTGGCGCTGGCTGACCGTGAGCTGCGCCACAGGTGCATCGCCCAGTTCGGCAGGCCAAAAACGCCCCGGACCTGGCACTTTGCAATCTAATTTGCCCTTCGCCCCCACCACGCACAATTCTTCTTGATAGCGTGACCCTTCGGCGAACATGCACAGATCGAGCAGTGCGCGGCGACCATTGGCAAAGTCGAGCACCACATAGGCGTTGTCCAAAATATCAGGTGTTTCGCCCGCATAGGCCTCATCCAAATGATTGTGATTTTGTCCACCCGAGGCATACACGCGAATCGGATCGGCCTGCATGACGTGCCGCATCAAGTCAAAGAAATGGCAGCATTTTTCGACCAAGGTGCCTCCCGTATTACGGCTAAAACGATTCCAATCGCCCACTTTGGTAAGGAAGGGGTAGCGATGCTCGCGGATGCTAAACATGACGGCTTCGCCTGTGTACTGGGCGCTGTGCGCCTCGGCAATTAATTTGGTAATTGGCGGCATGTAGCGGTATTCCATGGCCGTCCAAATAGGCAAATAAGCATTGCTGGAGGCGTTGTCTAGTATGGCTTGCAGAGCATTCACGCCTGCCAGATCGACGCAGGCAGGCTTCTCTAGCAGCACGGGTTTGGGGTTTTTGGCAACAATAGCCGCTAATTGCTCGGCATGACAGTGATTCGGGCTCGTGATGACCCATGCGTCGATGTCTGTACGAGCGAGTAGCGCGTCAAAGTTCGTTGCAAAAATAGCCTCTGGCGCAAAGCTGGCAGCCAACTTTTTCATGGCTGCATCGGGCTCAAAAATGGCAACCACCATGGCGCCTTTAATCATGGCCAAGTTGCGCAGGTGCTCCTGCCCCATCATGCCGCAGCCGATAAATCCGTAACGTAGTTTGCTTGTCATAATGACGTGAATTATGGCATCCATCACTCTATCCAACGTTGTCAAACGTTACGCAGCTGTTAGCAAAGACAAGCCGAGCACTCAAGTGATTCACGGCGTGAGTGCCGAAATCTTGGACGGCGAGCTTGTCGTGATCGTCGGACCTTCTGGCTGTGGCAAGTCGACGTTACTCCGTATGGTGGCGGGGCTTGAAGATGTGACTGAGGGCGAGATCAAAATCGGGAGCCGTGTTGTCAATGACCTAGAGCCTGCCGAGCGCGATATCGCGATGGTGTTTCAAAACTATGCGCTGTATCCGCACATGACGGTGGAAGGCAATATGGCCTACGGGCTCAAGATTGCAAAAGTGCCTAAAGACGAAATTAAGCGCCGCGTGGCAAAGGCCGCCGCCACGCTAGAGCTTTCGCATCTGCTAGCTCGTAGGCCAGGCCAGCTATCGGGTGGGCAGCGCCAGCGTGTAGCAATGGGGCGCGCCATTGTTCGCGAACCGCAGGTGTTTTTATTTGACGAGCCACTCTCTAATTTGGACGCCAAGCTGCGCGCACAAACGCGGCTAGAGATTCAAAAATTGCACCGCGAGCTGGGCATCACGTCGCTGTTTGTGACACACGATCAAGTTGAAGCCATGACGCTAGCCCAGCGGATTTTGATTTTGAATGCAGGCGTGATCGAGCAGTTTGATACGCCAGAGGTGATTTACAAAAAACCTGCCAGTACCTTTGTCGCTAGCTTCATTGGCTCGCCGCCGATGAATTTGATTCCGATGGATGGCAAGATTTTGGGTGTGCGTCCTGAGCACTTGCACTTCACAAAAGATGCGACGAGCAGCAGTTGGTCGATCACCGTCCAAGCCACGGAGCTATTGGGCGCGGAGCGATTGATCTATGCCGCCTACGGTGACGCACCGATTGTGATTCGTGTCGATTCGGATGCGCTGACACCAACGATTGGCGAGACATTACACGTGACACCGCGTGCCGATCAATTGCATTGGTTTGACGCCACTACGACAAAGAGATTGCCATGACCACGACAAAAAACTGGCCTTACCCGCGCTTCATTGCCCACCGAGGCGGCGGCAAACTGGCTCCCGAAAACACCCTAGCCGCTTTCCGTGTAGGCGCTTCGTTTGGCTATCGCATGTTCGAGTGCGACATCAAACTCTCCAGCGACAACGTGCCCTTTGTGTTGCACGACGATACGCTTGACCGGACGACCAATGTCAAAGAAAAAATGGGCGAAGCGGCTACCGAAGGGGCCTCGTATGTTGCGGGGTTGCTGGACTGGAACACCATCTCCAGCTTTGACGCAGGCAACTGGTACAGCCGCGTGTATGCGGGCGAGAGTGTGCCGACGATGGAAGCCGTGTCGCAGTTTTGTATCCAAAATCACTACGCGCTCAACATCGAGCTCAAACCGACCGAAATGGAGGGCGAATCCAAAACCGTGGCGGACGCTATGGCGCGTCGCACAGGTGAGATCGTTACCAAACGTGCGCAGGTGCTTTGGGAGGGCTTAAATCTCAAGCCGCTCATGAGCTCGTTTAAGACCGAGTCGCTAGTCGGCGCCAAAGCCGTTGCGCCAGAGCTGCTGCGCGGCTTGCTGCTTGATGAAATGTGGGATGGTTGGCTGGAATGTGCGGTCACATTAGATTGCGCCATCGTCACCTGTAATTACAAGTTGTGGAACGCAGCAAGCGTTGCCAAAGTCAAAGCGGCTGGCATGCGCTGCGGCAGCTACACGGTGAATGACACTACCGAGGCCAAGCGCTTGTTTGATCTTGGCATCGATTGCATCTATACCGACCGACTCGATTTATTTTCGCCTGCCAGCTCCTGATTTAATTGAGAGTAATAATAGCGCAGGCTATACGCGGTCCCGCATTGCCTGTGGGTTGAGTTTTGTAGTCATCTGGGTCGCGATGCACAATTAGACCGCGTCCAACGACATTGGTCGTGCCTGAGCCGACGGTGATGCTAGTTGACTCAAAGTTAAATTTGACTGTGCCGTTTGCGTCTGTTTTTAACACTGGTAAATCGCCTGTGTGGTGCATATCAGAGCCCATATCACCGTGCGCTCCATGTGGCTTGCTTGTAGGGTTGAAATGACCTCCGGTACTCATACCATCCCCGCTAGAGCAATCCCCCTTTTCATGCACATGAAAAGCATGCTCTGCATTAGGTTTTAGGCCTTTAATTTCGCCAGATACAAGAACTCGTCCATTGCCTTGGCTAAAGGTAACGACGCCTGTAGCGTTATTACCTTTTGTCGCTTGCAGATTGGCTGTGGCTGTAGGCACAGCGATTTGATTTGCACAGGCACCAACTAATAAAGCTGCAGCAAGGATTGAAAATTTTTGAATCATAAGAATCTCCTAAAAATATGAACTTGCTTCAGTCTAGCTTTTTTTAAATGATCTTATGAGTTGTGTCAGTCCAAGGCTAAAAATTAGCAGGGCATACGAAAGCATTTTCCCATCCACGCCAAATAGCATAAGGCCTGCGACAAGGGCCACAATACCGATCATGCTGTTGATTAACCAAATTTGGCATACACCACGTTTGTTGTAACGTCTACCCCAAAGCGCCAAAACGCCACCCACAAATACAGCAGGCAAGGCGAAATTGACGAGATGGAAGAGGGCGTCTAGGACAGTCATAGATTCAAATTTTATAATCAAGGTTTACGCTTGCCCGAATGTCTCAACCTCAGCTCCTATGGACCCTTGGTCTTAACCACGAAAGTGCGCCGCTCGATTTGCGTGCGCGCTTCGCGTTTGCGTCCGCTGAGCTAGGGCAAGCATTGGCGGAAGTGCAGGCTGCAGCACCCGATTTGCCCGAGGTGGCGCTGCTGTCTACCTGCAACCGAACTGAGCTGTACGGGCTGGGAAGTCAAGCACAGCAAGGCCTCGCATTAGAGTGGCTAGCCAAAACGGGCGCGGTGACAAGCGACGAATTGAAGCAGCATTTGTATATCCATACGGATCTTGCCGCAGTGCGGCATGCGCTGCGCGTGGCAAGCGGGTTAGATTCCATGGTGCTCGGCGAGCCGCAAATTTTGGGGCAAGTCAAAGAGGCTGTTCGTGCTGCAGGTGATGCGGGTACGCTTGGTCGAGCGCTGCATCAGCTGTTTCAGCGGGCATTCTCGGTTGCTAAAGATGTTCGCACGCATACGGACGTCGGCAGCCACTCCATTAGCATGGCTGCAGCAAGCACGCGCTTGGCTGCCAGCGTGTTTGAAGACTGGCAGCACACGCGTGTGCTCTTGGTTGGCGCTGGCGAAATGATCGAGCTATGCGCGGCGCACTTTGCCGCTAAAAATCCTAAACGCATGGCGGTTGCCAATCGCACGATGGCGCGTGGTGCGGCGCTGGCAGAGCGTTTCAGCACATCGAGTTTGCAAATCGGAACATTGGCATTGGCTGAGCTGCCCACGCATTTGCATGAGTTCGATGTAGTGGTCAGTTCCACTGCCAGCCTACTCCCCATTATTGGGCTTGGCGCGGTGCAGCACGCGATTAAGCTGCGTAAACATCGCCCCATGGTGATGGTCGATTTGGCGGTGCCGCGTGATATTGAGCCTGAGGTGAAGGCATTACCCGATGTGTATCTGTATACGGTGGATGACCTCTCCGCTGTGGTGCAGACAAACCTTGCCAACCGCTCAGCGGCGGTTGGTGCCGCCGAAAAATTAGTCGATGCAGGAGTGGCGGAGTTTGCCGCGTGGCAAGAGGCGAGAGCTACCTTCGTGCCGAAAATTCAAGCCCTGAACGAACAAGCCAAAGAGTGGCAAGAGCAAGAGATTGAACGTGTGAAGAAGCAATTCTTAACAGGCGGCGATGCGTCGCAAGCCAATATAGATAAGGCACTGCAAACGTTAGCGAGAAACTTATCCAATAAATTTTTGCATCTTGCGTATAAAAACTTATGAAAGATTTATGAAAGAGTTTCTGCGCAAACAACTGATACGAACGCAAGAGCGATTGATGGATTTGGAGAGCTTGCTGAACAGCCCCGACATCATGGCCGACCAAACAGCCTATCGAAAGCTTTCTAAAGAGCACGCCGAGGTCACGCCTGCTGCAGGCCGCTATGCGCGGTACTTACGGGTTGAGGCTGACTTGCAGGCCGCACGGGATATGGCCTCCAGCTCGAGCGATGATCCAGACATGGTGGAAATGGCGCGTGAAGAGATCGAAAGCGCTGAGGCTGAACTGATTCAGTTAGAGGATGAACTTCAGCGCTTGCTCTTACCCAAAGACCCAGATGATGCACGCAATGCGTTTGTCGAGATTCGCGCAGGTACGGGCGGCGACGAGTCCGCGTTGTTTGCTGGCGACCTGATGCGCATGTACACGCGCTACTTCGACACTCAAGGTTGGCGTACCGAGATCATGAGCGAAAACGCCAGCGAGCTAGGCGGCTACAAAGAAGTGGTGTTGCGCGTGGAGGGGAGTAACGCAGGTTCGGGAATAAACACAGGCGTTTATGGCAAGCTCAAGTTCGAATCGGGTGGTCACCGCGTGCAGCGTGTACCCACAACCGAAACGCAAGGCCGTATCCACACCAGCGCGTGCACCGTCGCGGTCATGCCTGAGCCCGACGAGACGCAGGCGATTACGCTTAACCCCGCAGACCTGCGCATCGACACTTTCCGCGCCAGTGGCGCAGGCGGGCAGCACATTAACAAAACCGACTCTGCGGTGCGCGTGGTGCATTTGCCCACGGGTATCGTCGCCGAATGCCAAGACGGACGTAGCCAGCACAGCAACAAAGCCAAAGCGCTACAAGTGCTGCAAGCACGCATTGCCGAAAAAGACAGGAGCGAACGCGCAGCCAAAGAAGCCGCCATGCGCAAAGGTTTGATCGGCAGCGGCGACCGAAGCGATCGCATCCGCACCTACAACTTTCCGCAAGGGCGACTGACCGATCACCGCATCAACCTCACGCTCTACAAACTACTCAGCGTCATGGAGGGCGATCTTGGCGACATCATCACTGCACTGGAGCATGCGCGAGAAGCAGA
>CANBRV010000131.1 GCA_947372005.1 Comamonadaceae bacterium
GCCTGATGTCGATCAGCCAGAAGATTTAGTCAATCTTGTAAAAGCAATCAACTCGCTGCGCAGCACAGGAAAAATCCTCGCCTACCACGACCGCAGTGACGGTGGCTTGCTCGCCGCTGTGGCTGAAATGGCATTTGCTGGACACGTGGGTGTGGCGCTCAATATCGACATGCTGGTGACGGAAGGCGATGGCATTACAGACAGTCGCGCGGATACAGGGGACGCAAAGAATTGGGTGGCTCAAGTCGCCAAGCGCCGCGAAGAGCTCACACTCAAAGCCTTATTCAATGAAGAATTGGGAGTGGTGCTGCAAGTGCGCACAGGGGATCGCTTTGACGTGATGAACACGCTGCGAACTCACGGCCTGTCTAGCATGAGTCACTTTATTGGCAAGACACGTCCTGAGTCCGCGACTCTTGCTGAAGGCAAAGGCGAGTTGCAAATCTGGCGTGATACCAAGAAGATTTTTAGCGCCAGTGTGACGGATCTTTTCCAAGTGTGGGATGCCGTAAGTTGGAAGATTGCCAAAGAGCGCGATAACCCTGCTTGCGCAGACTCTGAGCACGCCCTGGCTGGAAGCCTTGCTGACTATGGTCTGCACGTGTACTTGCCCGCTAAGACAGAACTAGCTAGCCCTGAGGGCATGCCCGCTTTTAATAATGTCAAACCTCGCGTAGCGGTCCTGCGCGAGCAGGGCGTGAACTCGCACATCGAGATGGCCGAGGCCTTCCGCGTCGCGGGTTTTGAAGCCGTCGATGTCCACATGACCGACTTGCAAACAGGCCGCTACAAATTAGATGACTTCATCGGCATGGTGGCCTGCGGCGGATTTAGCTACGGCGACACACTGGGCGCAGGCGTGGGCTGGGCGCGAAGTATTACGTTCAATGCCAAGCTGCGCGATCAGTTTGAATCCTTCTTTGCACGCGGCAATACCTTTGGCCTTGGGGTATGCAACGGTTGTCAAATGTTTGCCGAACTGGCGGACATCATCCCTGGCGCGAGTAGCTGGCCACGCTTTACGCACAACCAAAGTGGACGTTTTGAGGCACGCCTGTCGCAAGTCGAAATCTTAGAGTCACCCAGCCTATTTTTGAGCGGGATGGCTGGCAGCCGCCTGCCAATCGCGGTCGCGCATGGCGAGGGCTACGCTAACTTTGCCCACCGCGGTGACGCCAAGCTTGTGATTCCATCCATGCGATTTGTGGATGGCAATGGGCAGCCGACTGAACAATATCCTGCAAATCCAAACGGCAGCGCAGGCGGATTGACCGCAGTGACGACGGCAGATGGACGCTTCACCGCCATGATGCCACATCCTGAGCGCGTGTTTAGGAACGTGCAAATGAGTTGGATAGATTTATCCAAAACGGGTGGCTTAGATGCTTACAGTCCGTGGATGGAACTTTGGCGTAACGCACGGCGCTGGGTGGGCTAAAAATGAAGCTTCAATACGCATTAGTACTGCACCAGCAAGGTCAACTCGACCAGGCGCAAAAACTCTATGAAGAAGTGTTACGCAATGAGCCGAAAAATTTTGATGCGCTGCACTTACTAGGAGTATTGCATACTAAACAAAAAAATTTACAGACTGCAAAAAGCTTGATTTTTAAGGCTATTCAACTTCATCCTAGCAGTGCCATTTTTTATTACAACTATGGCATTTTGCAGAATGATTTGAAAGAATACCAAGATGCGATTAAAAGTTATGACCAAGCAATTGCAATTCAGCCTAATTTGGCTAGCGCGTTTTATAACCGTGGTAATTCTTATCAGTCGTTAAAGCAGTTTGATTCTGCAATTGTGAGTTACGACAATGCTATTGCTATTGATGCTAATCACGCTGAGTCTTACTCTAGTCGAGGCGCTGCTTTGAAGGAATTGAAGCAATACGATGCCTCTGTTGCAAGTTGTAAAAGGGCCATTTTTTTGCAGCCTAACTTAGCTGCTGCATATTCGAATTTGGGTAATACTCTATTGAAACTGAAACTGTATCAAGAGGCTTTGTTGCAGTACGAGCATGCAATCAAACTACAACCAAATTATGCGGAAGCCTTTTTAAATCGAGGAATAGCATTGGGACTACTTAAAGAGTATCACCAAGCGCTCAAGAGCTATCAAACGGTGCTCCAATTGAATCCTCAAGAAGCCAAAGCTCATTTTTTTTCCGCAGGTTTGTATTCAACGTTACAACAAAATGAAGAAGCTATTTCTTCCTACAATGCTGCAGCTCGGATAAACCCCCATATTTTTGAAGAGATTGATTATGGCTACGGCTGGCAATTACATACCAAGATGCTACTTTGTGACTGGCATAACTTCCATAGTGATTTTGAAATCATTGAAAAAAAACTAACTCAAAATTCATCAAATAGTAGTAGCATGCCATTTGAGCTAGTGACTTTTCCAAGCACAGATGCGCAGCAACAATTATGTGCAGAGCGATACATCCAAGATGAGTATTTCGAATTTATTCCTGATCGGCCAATCGACAGAGCAGCCGCTGCTAAATCTATATCGGCGCACAAGAAAATTAAAATTGCTTACATTTCTTCCGATTTTCGATTGCATCCTGTTGGATTATTAACAGTCGGGTTATTTGAAGCTCATAACCGCAATCGGTTTGATGTATATGGTGTAGGGCTAAAACCGATGGATGGTACTGCGCTCTGCCAACGCTTAAGCAAATCATTTGACAAATTAATTGATGTGAGTGGGATGAGCACAGAAAAAGCGGTCGAAGTAATTCGAGAGCTTGAAGTGGATATTGCCATTGATTTGAATGGGCATACGAATGGCAATTTGACAGCTATTTTTCATCATCGTTTAGCGTCAATACAAGTCAACTACTTGGGATATCCCGGAACCATGGGAGCCCACTTTATGGACTATATCATTGCTGATCATACGGTGATTCCACTTGAGAAAGCTTCTTTTTACAACGAAAAAGTGGTTCGTCTGCCCAATAGCTTTTTTGTTAGCAGCTATAAGCAAATAGATGAAGAAACACGGCCAACAAGGCGAGAGCATCAACTGCCTGAATATGGATTTGTTTTTTGCTGCTTTAACAATAGTTACAAAATTACACCAGATGTATTTAATGTTTGGATGCGATTATTAGCACAGGTCGAAGGTAGCGTCCTTTGGCTATCCAAACAGTCTATTGCCGTAACAAACAATCTTAGACGTGAGGCTGAAGAAAGGGGTATAGCGTCTGAGCGTTTAGTTTTTGCACAAAAGCTAGATAGCTACGCTGCGCACATAGCTAGATATGCGCTCGCCGATATTTTTATAGACACTATTCATTACAACGCCCATACGACGGCAGCCGATGCTTTGTGGGCTGGCTTACCTGTGTTAACGTGTTTTGGAAAGAGTTTTGCATCGAGGGTTGCTGCTAGTCTTTTACGCGCACTTGGACTAAATGAGCTTGTGACTTTATCCATTACTGAATATGAGGCACTTGCGCTTGATCTTGCACAAAATCCTCATAAGATCCTTGCCTTAAAGAATAAATTAAAAAGTAACAAATTAACGCACTCGTTATTTGATACCAATATGACGACACGCCATTTAGAAGCTGCTTATGAACAAATGCATTGCCGTTTTCAACAAGGTTTGAAACCCGACACTATTAATCTGTCAGTGTAGATTTTCCTTTACTATATCAACACCATGCAACGCCGAACACTTATCCAAACCGCAGCCACTGGCTTAGCTTTTCCGCACATTTGGGTTCCCGCGCAAACACTGCCTGCGGGCCCCGTGCGCATCATTGTGGGCTTTCCACCAGGCGGAGGTACCGATGCATTGGCGCGTGTGGTGGGACAAAAATTGCAAACGATGTGGGGCACGTCCGTCGTGGTTGAAAACAAAGCGGGCGCTGCTGGCGTGATTGCCGCGGACTACGTCTCCAAGCAAGCTGGTGACGGCAACACGCTGCTGATGGCACACATCAACAGCCATGCGCTGGCGCCTGCGATGGGGCAAAAGCTGAACTATGACGCCATCAAAGATTTCGCGCCGATCAGCATGGTGGCTATTACGCCTAATCTTTTAATTTGCAATGTGGATCAACCCGCTAAAACCGTGAAAGATATTGTGGCGTTGGCCAAAGCCAAGCCTGGACAGCTGAGCTTTGCCTCGGCAGGTGGTGGGTCGGCGCAGCATTTTGCACTTGAGATGTTTAAGCTGCAAGCCAAAATTTTTGCACTCCACGTACCGTATCGCGGCTCAGCGCCTGCGCTGGTTGATTTGATTGGTGGGCAAGTCAACTACTGCTTTGAGACGATGACCTCGGCTGCGCCGCACGTCAAGAGCGGAAAAGCGATTGCGATTGCGCAGACCAGACTCAAACGAGCCAAGAGCCAAGCTAATGTGCCGACAATGGATGAATCTGGCTTTAAGGGCTTTGAAGCAACCGTTTGGTATGGCCTGATGGGGCCAAGCAAGATGCCGCCTGCCATGCAGCAGCGCATGAACGAGGACGTCAACAAAGTACTCGCCATGCCTGATGTGCAAGAGCGCATGGATTTTTATGGTGCTGAAGACGGTGGCGGCTCCATTGAGAAATTTGCAAACTTCATCAAATCTGAGCAACAAAAATGGGCGGTAGTGGCAAAAGCTGCCAATGTTCGGGCTGACAGCTAAGTCGTTTTTTGATTAAATGGAGATGCTATACATCAGCATCAATGCCGTACCTGTCAGCAAAGCAGGCACGAGCCGCTTCTTAGGGCTTGAAACCATCACGGCAACGCTTAAAGCGCAAATACTTAAGCGAACCAAGAGTGGCACTGTTGCCAGCAAGCCCGTCGGCATGGCGATCAACCGAATGGTCAGTGCGGCAACCATAGCGTAAGTCACGGCTGAGAGCCATCTAAAAATCTCGCTCTCTTGGTTGATGTGCCCTGCTAGCTTAACGCCAATCGCACGGCAGATATACGTGCCCACACAGGCGGCTATGAGTGCCGACCATAGACCGATTTCCATTTTTGTCATGGCGTTACCACCGTTGCCGAGCGATCACGCAAAAATTGACGATCAATCAGATATGCCAGCGTTCCCGCGACAAGCCCTGTTGCTAAGAGGCTGCTGTCTTTGTCGATTAAAAAGAAGAGCGGCCCCAGCGCACAGCCAAGTCCAATCGCCAAGCGGTTACCCCATGGCTTTACCTCAGTAAACGTGAGCAAGAAGAATAGCGGATTGATAAACACCAATGCCAGCGTGATTGCATTTGGAACCATGCCTGCTAAAAAATAACCTAGCACCGTACCCGGCATAGAGATAAGCCAGCAAGGCAAACCAAGCCCTAAAAAATAGCTGAGTCGATATTTGGGCTCAATCTTGGGAAACTCACGCATGGACACCGCCCACGCGGTCATCGCTAGCAAATGCACGTAGGCATAAAGTTTTTTATTGCGATCTTCTTTGGCGAGTTGCGGAAACAACGTAATCGTCATCGTAATGAACCGTGCAGAGGTCAGCGTCACGGCTAGCGCAATGGCTAAAAACGACGAGCCTGAAATGACCATCTCAAGCAGCACAACTTGGCCGGGCAGGGCAAACATAACCAGACTCGTCAAACCCGTATACCAAGCGCTAAGACCACTCGTGTGCCCCATGGCGCCAAAGCCAATCATGCCCGCAAATAGCACCATCATGGGTGCGCCAAGAGCCTGTCTAAAGCCACTTGAAAACGCTTGGCGTTTATCAGCAAAGGCTTGCGTCATGCAACCATTCCTAATTTTTTCATCCAGCTTGCCAAGGCGCGTTCATTGTCATTTCCTGCGGCATAGATATTGTGCATTTTGTCGTGCGACTCAGGTCTATGCTGATTGAGTTTGAGTTTGCAATCGAGGCTGACAACAGTCAACTCAAAACCAACAACCGCACCTAGCATTTTTTGTTGGTAGTCAGCCTCTAAAGCGCGCCACTGCCTGGCATACGCAGGTTCGTGGTCGCCAATCAGCTTTTTTAGCAAGCGATCTTTTACTACAGGTTCATCGATCAAAGTGACTGTGACCTTGGCGTGAACGGTCAAATAACTCCACGAAGGCACACGCACCAAGTCAGGGTAAATCTGCGGCGACATATATGCATACGGACCCATGAAAGTGACTAGCGCTTCGGGACGCGCCGCCAGATATTTCCAATGCGAATTACCTCTCGCCACGTGGCCAAGCAAAACCAATTGCTCACCACGCTGTTCAAGATGCAGGGGTAAATGCGTCACATACGGAAAGCCCTCATCATCGTTACTGATGAGCGAGGCAAACGGGTAGCCACGCATCAACTCCACCGCATGCGCTGAATCTTTGGCTTTAAATTGCAGTGGTTGATACATGCAAACAGGCTGCTAACTTATTTTTCGATTGCTAACAATTCGATATCAAACGTTAGCGTCGCGTTGGCAGGAATCACGCCAGGGATGCCGCGCGCGCCGTAGGCTGT
>CANBRV010000132.1 GCA_947372005.1 Comamonadaceae bacterium
GTTGGCAAAGCCATGTCCCCACAGATGACTGAAATGCACGGCTTCGATGATGGAATCTTTGGAGTAAAAGCCGGCAAAGAAAGGCGTACCAATGAGTGCCAGTGACCCCAGCAGTGAGGTGAGCCAAGTCACAGGCATGTATTTACGCAGACCGCCCATCCAGCGGATGTCTTGGTTGTGATGGCAGCCCATGATGACCGAACCAGCACCTAAGAACAGCAAGGCTTTGAAGAACGCGTGTGTCATCAAATGGAACACCGCGACCGAGTAAGCCGATGCGCCAAGCGCCACCGTCATGTAGCCCAGTTGCGAGAGCGTGGAATAAGCCACGACGCGTTTGATGTCGTTTTGGATGATACCTAAAAAGCCCATGAACAGTGCCGTGATCGAACCAATCACCATGATGAACGAGAGCGCGGTATCGGACAACTCGAACAATGGTGACATACGCGCTACCATAAAGATACCCGCGGTCACCATGGTTGCGGCGTGAATCAAAGCAGAGATCGGCGTTGGACCTTCCATTGAATCAGGCAACCACACGTGTAGTGGGAATTGCGCCGATTTGCCCATCGCGCCAATAAAGAGGCAAATGCAAATCACGGTGACTAGCATCCAATCGGTGCCAGGCAAGGAGAGTTTTGCAAGCTCAGACGATTTACCAAAAATCTCGGCGTAGTTCAAACTGCCTGTGAATGCGACGATGAGACCAATCCCAAGAATGAAACCGAAGTCACCCACGCGGTTAACCAAAAAGGCTTTCATGTTGGCAAAAATGGCGGTTGGTTTGTTGTACCAAAAACCAATGAGTAGATACGACACTAAGCCAACCGCTTCCCAGCCAAAAAAGAGCTGCAGCATGTTGTTGCTCATCACCAGCATCAGCATGGCGAAGGTGAATAGCGAGATGTAGGCAAAGAAACGGTTATAGCCTTCGTCTTCCTCCATATAGCCAATGGTATAGATGTGCACCATGAGCGAGACGAAGGTGACCACGCACATCATCATGGCTGTGAGACCATCGACTAAGAAGCCGACTTCCATCTTGAGGCTGCCCACTACCATCCATTGGTAAATGGTGGCGCTATAGCGACTGCCTGCAATCACATCTTTAAGTACGCCTGCTGACAAAATAAAAGAAATTAAAACGCCAAGGACGGTGATGCTGTGTGCGAGGCGTTTGCCAATCCAATTGCCACCAAGCTTGGTACCCCAAATACCGGTAATCGCTGCGCCCACCAGTGGCGCAAAGGCGATGGTCAGGAGTGTTGATGTTGAAAGTGTTTGACTCATTACTTATTAACCCTTCAACTCGTTTAGTTCTTCGACGCTGATGCTATTCTTGTTACGGAATAAGAGCACCAAAATCGCCAGACCAATCGCAGATTCGGCCGCAGCAACGGTCAGGATGAAGAAGACAAAAATTTGTCCGTGCATATCGCCTAGGTAATGCGAAAACGCGACGAAGTTCATATTGACGGCAAGCAGCATGAGCTCAATCGCCATCAAAAGCACGATGAGATTACGGCGATTCAAAAAGATGCCCACAATGGACATCGCAAACAAAAGCGCGCCCAAAGATAAGTAGTGACTCAGAGTGACCGTCATACGCTGGCCTCCATCTTGATAATTTCCATACGGTCACGTGCTTTCACTTTGATTTGATCGTGCGGTGAGACATGCTTGCTGTCCTTGCGTCCACGCAGCGTGAGGGCAATCGCCGCCACGATAGCGACTAACAAGATCACTGCTGCAATTTGAACAGGATAGAGGTATTGCGTATAGAGAAGCTTGCCAAGTTCTTTCGTGTTTGAATATTGCCCAATTGCCTGCCCAGCAGCTTGTACTGCCGAAGTTGCTATCTGCGCCGGTTCACTCTTACGCACATTGCCCATGATGACCCAAATCATCTCGAGTGCAATCACAACGCCAATAGTGGCAGCAAGCGGAAAATGCCTCCAAAAACCATCGCGAATTTTGTCCATGTTGATATCTAACATCATCACGACAAAAAGGAAGAGTACCATCACCGCGCCAACGTAAACCAGCACAAGCGCGATGGATAAGAACTCAGCCTTGAGCAGCATCCAAATACCAGAAGCTTGAAAAAATGCCAGCACTAAAAATAGCGCGGCGTGTACCGGGTTCTTAGCGGTGATGACGCGAAACGACGCAAACAGCAGCACGGCAGAGAAGAAATAAAAAAATCCAGTTTTGATGTCCATAAATCTGTGTTCCTAACTGGTTTAGCGGTACTTAGCGTCTTGCGCTTTATTGGCGGCAATTTCGCTTTCATAGCGATCACCGACGGCAAGCAGCATGTCTTTGGTGAAATACAAATCACCGCGCTTTTCGCCGTGGTATTCCAAGATGTGCGTCTCGACGATGGAATCGACAGGACAAGACTCTTCGCAAAAACCGCAGAAGATGCACTTGGTCAAATCAATGTCGTAGCGGCTGGTACGGCGTGAACCATCGTCGCGTACTTCAGATTCAATCGTGATCGCCATTGCAGGGCACACGGCCTCGCACAGCTTACAAGCAATACAGCGCTCTTCGCCGTTTTCATAACGGCGTAGGGCGTGCAGGCCACGAAAACGCGGACTAATCGGTGTTTTTTCTTCAGGGAATTGCACCGTAATCTTGCGACGGAAGGCATGCTTGCCCGTGAGCACCATGCCCTTGAGCAACTCAGTCAGCATGAAGCTGTTTAAAAAATCTTTGAGAGAGAAGTTATTCATAGCAATCGTCCTTCGCTCACTTCCAAATGTTCCAAGATGTCTGCATCCAACCGCCAACCACGACCAGCCACACGAGCGTAACGGGGATAAAAATCTTCCAACCGAGGCGCATGATTTGGTCATAACGGAAACGTGGGAATGTCGCGCGAACCCACAGGAACAGCGTCACGACGCAGAAGGTCTTGAGCCCAAGCCAAATCCATCCAGGGATAAACGATAGCGCTTCAACAGGCGCAATCCAGCCGCCCAAAAACATGATGGCTGTCGTGATGGACACGAGCCACATATTGGCGTATTCAGCCAAGAAGAACATGGCAAACGACATGCCCGAGTACTCGACCATGTGACCTGCCACGATTTCAGATTCGCCTTCGACCACGTCAAACGGATGACGATTGGTTTCTGCCAAACCAGAGATCACATAAACCACAAACACGGGCAAGAGCGGTAACCAGTTCCAAGAGAGGAAATTGAGTCCCATTGCCGCGAACTGGCCTTTGGCTTGGCCTGTCACGATGTCGGTCATATTGAGCGACGCCGAGACCATGAGCACGATCACAAAGCAAAAGCCCATCGCAATTTCGTAGCTCACCATTTGCGCCGAAGCTCGTAATGCACCAAGGAACGCGTATTTGGAGTTGGAAGCCCAGCCTGCAATGATGACACCGTAGACTTCAAGCGACGTAATCGCCATGAGGAACAAGAGACCTGCATTAACATTCGCCAGTGCTACATCAGGGCCAAACGGAATCACTGCCCACGCTGCTAGCGCAGGCATGATGGTCATGATGGGGCCAAGCAAAAAGAGTGCCTTATTAGCGGCAGCGGGAACGATGATTTCTTTGGTAAGTAGCTTCAAAGCATCGGCAATTGGCTGCAAGAGCCCGAGCGGACCCACGCGGTTAGGGCCAATCCGAATTTGCATCCAGCCGATGGCTTTGCGCTCCCACAGCGTGAGATAGGCAACCGACAAGAGCAGGGGCACGAGGACGCAAACGATTTTGATGAGTGCCCAAATGGTGGGCCAAGCAATCGTTGCCCAAAATGAGCCAGCAAACAAGTTCAAGCCGAAGTTAAAGAGAGCGTCAATCATGCTGCGATCTCCAGATCTGAGTTGCTTGAGTTGCGTGCATCAGCCGTGAGTTGTAGGGCGGGTGCGCGGCGAACTAAGCCATCTAATTGATAGATGGATGCTGTGCAGGGCATACTGGCTGTGGCCTGTGGGGCAGTGACAGAGGCAGTAGTTGCCACAGTATTCGTCAAGTTACTTAACTTAGAGTTGTCTAGGTTTGCCGCAGCCAAAACTTCTTGCGACGAATCAAAATCAAACCCTGCTACGCCCAGCATATTACCTAAAACGCGCAGCACTTTCCAAGCAGGGCGGGCTTCGCCGATCGGCTTCACGACAGCATGGAAGCTTTGCACACGGCCTTCTGCGTTCACAAACGTGCCCGAGGTTTCGGTAAACGGCGCAATCGGCAAGAGCACATCTGCGCAATCCATATTGGTTTTGAACGCGTTTAGCGATACCACCATTTGCATCTTGGAGAGCGCCACAACGCCCGCGTGACCAGCAGCCGTATCGAAAGCAGGCTCGCAGCCCAAGAGTAGTGCGGCTTTCAAGGCATTGCCGTCGGATGACAGCATCTGAGCTGCGTGGAGGCCATTGCCAGCTGGTGATGCGCCAACGAGCTGTGCGCCGACTGTGTTAGCCGCTTGGGTCAAATAACCCACGACTGCTCCCGTTGCTGCGGCGAGTTGCTGTGCCAAAGCCAGTAGGGTTGACGCGTTCGCATGATGAGCGGCAGCATTGCCCAGCAAGATAACTTTCTTGCCAGCGGCCACATCAGGAGCACCTAACCACTGCTGCAAGCGTGTATCCATAAGGCTTGCAGCCCAATCGCTGCTTGGCGCAATGATGCTGTTCGCGACATTCATCGCCCAATCGCGATTGACTTCGTTAATTTGCGACACTTGCGCACCCTTACGCACGGCTTGACGAATGCGCTGTGCGAACAGGGGGTGATCTTTGCGCAGATTTGATCCAACGACCAGCACGCGCTGCATGTTGGACAACGATGCGATCGAGGTGCCCAACCAACGGACGCCTTCAGATTTAGGAAACTCCGCATTGCGCAGGCGATAGTCGATGTTGTCCGACCCAATACCGCGCATGAATTGCGAGGCTAGGAAGAGCTCTTCGACCGTGCTGTGTGGACTTGCCAATGCGCCGATGCTGGCTGCGCCATGATCGGCTTTGATCTGCTTAATACCGTTCGCGACGTATTCCAGAGCCGTTTGCCAATCGACATCTTTCCACTCGCCGCCTTGCTTGATCATCGGTGTGGTCAAACGATCTGTGCCGTTTAAAGCTTCGTAGCTATAACGGTCACGGTCGGCAATCCAGCACTCGTTTACTGCTTCGTTCTCTAGAGGCACGACGCGCATCACTTTATTATTTTTGACTTGCACGATTAAGTTCGCGCCAGTCGAGTCATGCGGGCTCACCGACTTGCGACGCGAGAGTTCCCACGTGCGAGCCGAATAGCGGAAAGGCTTGCTGGTCAAGGCACCCACGGGGCAAATGTCAATCATGTTGCCTGAGAGTTCGGAGTCAATCGTATTGCCAGCGACGGTCATGATTTCAGAATGTTCGCCGCGTTGCACCATGCCGAGCTCCATCACGCCGGCCACTTCTTGGCCAAAGCGAACGCAGCGTGTGCAGTGGATGCAGCGCGACATTTCTTCCATCGAAATCAGTGAACCAACTTCTTTGTGCGCCACGACGCGCTTTTCTTCCTCGTAGCGCGAAGCGCCACCACCGTAACCTACAGCCAAATCTTGCAACTGGCACTCGCCGCCTTGGTCGCAAATGGGGCAATCAAGAGGATGGTTGATCAGCAAAAACTCCATCACCGATTGCTGAGCTTTGATCGCCTTATCGCTCTTGGTGCGAACAATCATGCCAGGAGCAATAGCGGTCGCGCAAGCAGGCATGGGCTTGGGCATCTTTTCGATGTCCACTAAGCACATGCGGCAGTTAGCCGCGACGGTTAGTTTCTTGTGATAACAAAAATGCGGAATGAAAGTGCCTGCATCAGCCGCAGCAGCAATCACCATGCTGCCTGCTGGCGCTTCTACTTTTTTACCGTCGAGTTCGAATTCAATCATGCTCATGGTTCAGATCTCAATCGTTTTGCGGCACAAGGCAAGTCTTGTGCGTGATGTGGTGCTCGAACTCCGAGCGGAAATGTTTGATGAAGGCGCGCATCGGCATTGCAGCTGCATCGCCAAGCGCGCAGATCGTGCGGCCTTGGATGTTGTCAGCGACCGAGTTCAGCAGGTCTAGATCCTCTGGTTTGCCTTCGCCGTGTTCAATGCGGTTAATCACGCGCCACAGCCAGCCTGTGCCCTCCCTGCAAGGGGTGCATTGACCGCAGGACTCGTGCATGTAGAAGTAGGAGAGGCGCAGCATGGACTTGACCATGCAGCGTGTGTCGTCCATGACGATGACAGCTCCAGAACCCAGCATCGAGCCTGCTTTGGCAATGCTGTCGTAGTCCATGTCGGTTGCCATCATGATGTCGGCAGGTAACACGGGCATAGACGAGCCGCCTGGAATCACCGCCTTCAAGGTGCGACCTTTGTCCGCATCTCGAATGCCGCCAGCAAGTTC
>CANBRV010000133.1 GCA_947372005.1 Comamonadaceae bacterium
ACTGGCTATGGCTTGGCGACGAGAAATCATCGTACCAACTCCCCACCTGCCAACCACGCCGCGCCGCGTTGATAGAGGCTTTGCACCGCATCGCCCTTGAGCATCGGCATATCCATCTTCACCGTGTAGCCGATATGGGTTTGGATGTAAGCGAGGTGGCGATAGCCTTCTGGGAATGTGGCTAGCTTTTCTTTATCTAGTTTGACAACGGCGCTGGAATCAACAGGATCAATGCGATCTTTTTCGTAAATTGGTTGGCGGTGCAGCAGCTTCCATTCCTCATTTTCTTTAACGACAAAATCGTAGAAGCGACCTGTACAAACCACATCACAGAGAACGGGTCCATCTGCCCCCTCGACCATGCCGCGCTGGGATATCGTCATCTTGGTTTGCGCAATCGCGCGTGTACCGTCTGCGGATAGATCGATTGCCGAACCGCCTAAAAAGTGCAGGATGCTCACGCCTTTTGCCCAGCCTTCTTGCGTCACGCGGATGAACTCTTTGAATGGTCCCTGAAACCACGTTGCCATCATCACGCCGTCTGTATGCCATACCGTGGCAAAGCGCCCCCAGTCACCTGCATCGCGCCACACTGCCCAGCGCTCCACCATATGGCGGATAAGTAGTTCGTCTTGCAATTGTAGGTTCATGATTTTTTAGCTATCGGATTTAAAACAAAGTCGTAGTTCATGGTGTACGTGCCATCCGCTTGCTGTGGCCAATCGGCAATCAAGGTTTGGCGAACGCCAAATACGGCATCCGAGTCTAAATATTGATCGTCCGCACGAAACACATGCGTAATCAAGCGCTCATAGCCTGGCGCTTCCACCATGAAATGCAGATGCGCTGGCCGCCACGGATGGCGGCTGGTGGCTTTTAAAAAGTCGCCTGTCGGACCATCGGTAGGAATAGGGTAAGCCTCGGCCACAATGGTCTTAAAGTGATAGCCACCATTTGCGTCGCTAGTCAAAATGCCGCGAGCCTGAATGCGATCTGGGCTGACGTATTGCACGTCGTACAGCCCGTCTTCGTCCGCTTGCCAAACGTTGATTTTTGCGCCAGGAATCGTCTCTCCCGTCAAACTCAAAATACGCCCAGAAACCAAGCAGGGCGTGCCTTTCGCACCGTTAGCAACGTCAGCCCCTAGCTCATACTGCGGCGCTTCTTCTAAAAAGAAAGGACCAAATACCGTGGGTTCGGTACAACCCGCAGGTTTATCGTGATTGAGCGCGATGGTCAGCATAGATAAGCCCAGCACATCAGACAGCAAAATAAATTCTTGCCGCTTGGCATCACACATTTGCCCTGTTTTGGTTAAAAACTGAATACCTTGCATCCATTCTTCTTCGGTTAGTTTCACCTCGCGTGCAAAGTCGTGCAGATGCGTGACGAGCGAGGTCACAATTTCTTTGGTGCGCGGGTTAGGCGTATTGGCAATGCGTTCTAAAACGGCTTGGGTAATGGTGTCTTGGTTGAGGTTGCGCATGAGTGAGCAGGATTAAATAGTGGAATTGAATTGTGGCAGTAATCTGAGTGCATTGTCTCGCTCAATCGCACGTAGGTCGTTGGCTGAAAAGCCATAGTCGATCAGTCCCGTGACGTTATCGAAGCCCGTGCGGTAAGGGTAATCGGAGCCGAGCAAAATTTGCGATACATCCACCAGCTTGGTCAGTGATGCCAGCGCCCCTGGATGCGCCGTCCACGCGGTGTCGTAGAAAAAGCGCTTCAATTCAAACAACACGCCACGCGGCACACGCGGTGCCAGTTTCGGGTCTTGAATCGGCAGCTTGACCAGTCGTTCGACCAAAAACGGAAGTGAGCCACCTGCGTGCGAAAAGATGAACTTCAAATCGGGGCAACGTGCTGCCGTGCCCGAAAACACAATGTCGGTGATGGTGCGCGTGGTGTCTGTACCAAACTCAATTACAGTCGCTGGGATCTCGGGAGTGAGGATGTTGCGGCAGCAGTTGGCCGCCGTGGGGTGTGTGTACAAAACCGCTTTGCGGCGATTCAGCTCATCCATGATGGGCGCAAAGCTAGCGTGGCCTAACCACTTGTCGCCGTAGCTAGTGAGTAGCCCAATGCCATCGGCTTTCAGGACATCCAGCGCATATTCAATCTCGCGCAGTGCTTCATCCGTGTTTTGCATCGGTAACATGGCGAAGTTGCCAAATCTGCCTTTGTTGCTTTGCGTCAGTTTTGTCACCCATTCGTTGCTCTCACGCGCCATGCGCTTGGCATTGGCTGCATCCGTAAAGCTGACTTGAGGCGTGGTGACGGACAGCATCGATGTCGCGATGCCCGCTTTGTCCATATCGTCCAAGGTTTTAGCCACCGACCAATTGCGCACAATCGGCGGCGCTTGATTCGCTTTGGCTAGCTCCGCCACGTAAGCAGGCGAGAAGACGTGATGGTGAATGTCGATGCGGTCAGTGCGGGAAGCCACGGTAGGCGTGGCGCAACCTGGTATCAAGGTGCTTGCACCAGCAGCCATAAGGCCGGTGAGAAAGCCGCGCCGAGAGGGCCGACAAGAGCAGTTGTGTAGCGTATTCATGCTTGCATTGTGCTGTCATCCACGCGTCACACCACCCTATAAACCCTGATGCCAAGCGCCTAGGCGACAGCCACAATGGAGACTTCATTTTTTTATGGGAGATACACCATGCAACGCAAGCATTTCATCAAATCTCTGGCTGGAGTAGCCGCCGCAGCCTTGCTAACAAGCCTTGGCGGATCAGCTTTTGCACAAGGAACGGGTAAGACTGAGTTGCTGTGGCTAGGCCAAGCATCCTTCAAACTCACGACACCTGGCGGCAAGGTCATCATCATTGACCCATGGATTACGGGCGGCCCTAAAGCTCCAGCCGAGTACAAGGCCGATCTCTCAAAGTTAGGCAAAGTTGATGCAGTGTTTGTGACCCATGCCCACGTTGATCACATTGGAGACGCGCCAACTATTTCCAAGATGAACAACGCCATGTTCTACGGCCCGGCCGATATGATGACCCCGCTAGTCACGTTGGGTGTGATGCCCGCCAATTTGACGCACCGTTTCAACAAAACGGGCTACGTGACACCTGTGCCAAACGTCAAAGTGACGGCGGTGGCAGCGGAGCATTCCTCACTTTATGTTTGGAAAAATCCAACGACCGATAAGAATGAATCGCATCCTGCAGGCGAAGCGGTGGGCTACATCTTCCAAATGGAAAACGGCTTCAAAATTTGGCACATGGGTGATACGGGATTGTTTGGCGACATGAAATTTATTGCCGAGCACTACAAGCCTGATCTAGTTTTGATTCCAATCGGCGGCAACTTCACCATGGACCCTGTGGACGCAGCCTTCGCTATCAAAACTTGGATTAAGCCAAAGATGGTGATGCCGATTCACTACAACTCCAACCCGATTGCCAAAGGCACGCTCGCAGAGTTTGAAGCCGCTATGAAGGGCAGCAAAGGCATCAAAATTGTGGCGCCTAAAGAGGGCGAGTCGGTTCAGTTTTAAGTTGACAGTGCAGCGCAAAAATCCTCTGCGCCCAGGGTTTTTGCCTGCGCAAAACCAGCCACAAATCGTGCCGAGGTAGGCGCAATCGCAAACAGCGAAAAATCCGCAAAGCCAAACAAATCAAGGCTTTGCGGGAAGCGCTCTACGTACACCGTTTTCGCTTCTTCATATTCAGAGCTAGCTTTATCCAATTGCGTTGCCACACCTTGAATCGTCACTCGCGCCGTAGCCTGCGCAGAGACATCAGGCGAGGGCGCCGCCATCACCATCAAGCTCACACGAGCGTTTTCCAGCATGTGCTTGGTGTGCGCTGCCAGCGTACTCACGTGGATGATGAGCTTGCCGCCGTTCGGTTCAATCGCAAAAGGAACCATCGACACAAACGGCTCACCGCCTTGCACCGTGCCTAGTGCGGCGAGGTGCTGTGTGGTGATGAGGGTATGGAGGGATTGGGTTTGGTCGATGCTCATGATAAATTTCTATCATTT
The DNA here is from genome assembly GCA_947372005.1 of Comamonadaceae bacterium. Lineage (GTDB taxonomy): Bacteria > Pseudomonadota > Gammaproteobacteria > Burkholderiales > Burkholderiaceae_C > JASGCK01. The sequence goes on from CANBRV010000133.1 coordinate 3,994, forward strand.
AAGTTTATGTATCCATACTTTTAGTTCGCTTAAATTGGAGAAAGGATAGTCCTGCACATGAATATGAATGATATTTTTTGCTGCTCTATAAGTATTGCGTTGTAAGCCGTCATAACCAAATGCTTTCTCAGCGGCCTGTGCGACTGCGGCAACCCAATCGATGATGTAGATCACGTCTTGCTCTAATGTTGGTGACTTAATAGTTTCCCCCGTAAGTTGACCATGGATTAACTTATTGCGATATTTTTTTATTCGAGAAATTTCAGGCCACATTGTTTGATATCTCTCGCCAAGAATGGTTGGTATTGAGGGGATGCCCAGTTCTTCTATGGCGGAAATGAAGGTTTCGGGATAAAGACCTTTATGTCTGGCAAATGCAGAAATCACTTCATCGAGTGACGCTTCTGTGATATCTGGATGTTGGAATATAAAAAAACTAAAAAGCCTACGTAATTGTTTCTCGTACTTAATCCAGCTGAGTAAGAGTGCATCAACACGTCTAGTTTCGCCAGACCCTGCCCATATATCCTCAACAGTAGTAAATTCTGTTTTAAGGGCTTTGGGAATTAATAGCTTTTTCATATATCTGGTTCAACTTTAAGCTCTGAAACATTTGATCAGATCGGCACTGAATATCTTACGTTAGCGTTTGTGGGTCATCTAAATCACTTAGAGATTTGAATCCATGTGATTCAAGAATTTCAGCCTCAGTTTCATGTAATTTTTCGTATGATTTTGAATGAAAAATCCCCTGTGTAAAAGATAAGGCGATGCCAATTAAAAATGAAATTGGAATAATTAGAAAAACGACTATGACGCCAGAATATATTCCAGCAGTAATGATCCCCATACTAATATTGACATAAAAGACGGCTGCATAAATTGCAACTAAGAACGCTATTAAAAAAACTTTATTAAGCTTATCTATTCTTTTTTGAATTGGCTTTTGTTGCTCACTTATTTTTTGCAAGATAGGTGTTCGACGAAGCTCAAGTTTCTGTTGCATTGTCGCCAGACGCTCTCTTTCGGCTAATCTTCGCTTGGCTATTTCCTGACGATCATGAATCTTTCTTTCTTCCCTTTGTCGTGCCTGTTCAATCGGATTAGTCCCAAGACGCTGAAGCTCCTGCGAAATAGCCTGAACCGCTTCATCAGCAGTAAATCGTAGAAATTCTTGTCGATTCAGCCTATGCTTGCTGAATATTCGAAAAATTGATTGTTCAGTTGAATAGCCATCTACAACACGCCAGTAGTGATGAACTATCCATTGGCCAGGCACCCCAGTCGGCGCACTTAATTCTGCCGCCCTATCGTGCGGATCGCGCGTACTAAAACCAAATTTAACTAAGTTAGGTACATGTTCGTTGGTGAGTATATAGACACACTGCATATTTTGTTGATGCTGTTCAGGATAGGCAAAAGAGCATCATATAGCGTGCTTTTTGTGAGCATTCAAATTCACTAAGAGCGATCTACCTCGGCCTAACACCCTCAAACGCATCCTGAAACAAAGCCCTAAGCGCCACTCGCTCTAGCGGCCTTGGATTCGCATATTGGTTTTGCATCGCGATATCGCAGGCTTTATCCAAGTCGCTCTCCTGCAAGCCAATTGCAGCAAGGCTTGTGGGCGCACCGTTGCTGTAGGCCAAGTCCCATATGGCTTGCGCGGCAGTGGTCTGGTTTGATTCGTTCACACCTAGCGCTTTGGCGATCTTTTGCATGGCTTCTGGCGCAGCTGCTTGGTTGTATGCCAGCGCGTGGGGTAGCACGATGGTGTGGACTTCAGCGTGTGGCAGGTTGAAGCTACCCCCCAATGTGTGGCACAGCTTGTGGTGCAGCGCCATGCCGACGTTGCCTAGCACCGTGCCGCAAAGCCACGCCCCGTATAGCGCGTCAGCTCTTGCCGTTTTATCGTTTGCGTTTTTATAAATGGCGGGCAGCGCTCTTGCCAAGGCCGCGATGCCCTCGCACGCCATCAAGTCCATGATGGGGTTGCTGTCCACGGCGTAGAGTCCTTCAGCGGCGTGGGCGATGGCGTTGATGCCGCTGGTGACGGAGAGGCCCACGGGCAAGCTCATGCTCAGGTCGGGGTCATAAATGGTGGTGCGTGGCAGCACGCGCGCATCTTTGCCCGTCTTTTTGAGGCCGCCTTCGGTGATGCCATAAATGGGCGTCATCTCCGAGCCTGCATAGGTGGTGGGGATGGCGAGGATGGGCAGTCCAGAGTCGAGCGCAATCGCTTTGCCAAGTCCCGTGGTGGAGCCGCCGCCAATGGCGATGGCGCAGTCAGCGCCTAGTGCAAGCGCCATCTGGCGTGCCTCGCGAGCGGTTTCTATGGGCACGTGCATCACGGCACGGTC
>CANBRV010000134.1 GCA_947372005.1 Comamonadaceae bacterium
TTTTATCGCGGCAAGCCAAAAACTTTTTTAACCGAATTTGCGGGTAAGCGTTTATGGCTAGGTCCAGATGGCAGCGGCAATTTATTTTTGTCGGAGTCGCTGCTCAACATTGCAGGCGTTAAAAACGTAGAAACCCCTGCCATCAAAGCGCTAGATACCGCAGAGCAAGCTGCGGATGCGCTGCTAAAGGGCGAGATTGATGCGCTATTTATCATGAGTGAATCGACGCCTTCTGGTCTTATAAAAAAACTATATAGCAGGCCTGATATCCATCTGTTCAGTTTTGACCAAGCTGATGCCTATATTCGGAACACAAAATATTTAAGCAAGATAACTGTGCCTAAAGGCGTATTTGATTTGAAACTCAATGTGCCTGCAAAAGATACGGTGCTACTTGCACCTTCGTTGGAGCTCGTTGCTCACCCAGCGCTACACCCTGCCATTTCCGACTTGTTGCTCGATGCCGCCAAAACAATCCATGGGCGTGCAGGGCGTTTGCGCAACGCAGGCGAGTTTCCAGTCTTGCAAGAGCGTGCCTTCCCAATTAGCCCAGACGCGACGCGCTATTTCCAATCTGGTAAAGGCTATCTCTATGCCACGTTCCCGTTTTGGTTGGCAAGTTGGGTTAGTCGTTTGCTAGCGGTCGTTCTTCCTGTCCTGCTGTTGTTGATTCCTGCTCTTAGGCTGCTACCAACCATCTACCGCTGGCGTTTTGAGTTTCGTATTAACCGTTGGTATGGACAGCTGCAGCCACTGGAGCGCGGTATTTTTCAGCAGCCGCTTAACGCTGCTAATCGTGCTGAGCTGCTAGGTAAATTGGAGCAAATTGAGCGTGGTATTAATGGAATCAAAGTGCCGACCGCCTTTGCCAGTCGTTTGTACGCGCTACGTGAGCATATTCAATTTGTGCGCCAGTATCTATTAGAAAGAGATTTGATTTTGTAATTTTGTCTTGCCTTCTATAATCAAAATTTCCACTTGCACTGATTCGTTGGGATCAGTCTTAAAGCATGACCAAATTCGTATTCGTTACTGGCGGCGTGGTGAGTTCCCTTGGCAAGGGAATTGCTTCTGCGTCGCTCGCCGCCCTCCTTGAGAGCCGCGGCCTCACCGTCACCCTCATCAAACTCGATCCCTACCTCAATGTAGACCCTGGCACCATGAGCCCGTTCCAGCATGGCGAGGTATTCGTCACCGACGACGGGGCGGAAACTGACCTTGATTTAGGGCATTACGAGCGTTTTATTGAAACACGGATGCGCAAAACCAATAACTTCACCACGGGACAGATTTATCAAACCGTGCTAGAGAAAGAGCGCCGCGGCGACTATCTTGGTAAAACCGTGCAGGTCATTCCGCATGTGACGAATGAGATTCAGACTTTTATTAAACGCGGCGCAGAGCAAGCTAGTAAAGGGATTCAAGGCAAAGCCATTGACGTGGCCATTGTGGAAATTGGCGGCACAGTAGGTGACATTGAGTCCTTGCCGTTTTTGGAGGCGGTGCGCCAAATGGGCCTCAAGATGGGGCCTGGTCATACGGCTTATTTGCATTTGAGTTATTTGCCTTGGCTTGCAGCAGCGGGGGAGCTTAAAACTAAGCCTACGCAGCACACAGCGCAAAAATTACGCGAAATCGGTATCCAAGCCGATGCACTCTTGTGCCGTGCTGACCGTCCTATTCCTGATGGCGAGCGGGAAAAAATTTCGATGTTCTCCAACGTGGCGGAATCGGGCGTGATTTCGATGTGGGACGTGGACACCATCTACAAAGTACCGCGTATGCTGCACGAGCAAGGACTCGATCAGTTGATTTGCGACAAGCTGCGTATTGATGCGCCTGCGGCGAATTTATCGCGTTGGGATGAGCTGGTGTCGTTGACGGCTAATCCAAAAACTAGTGTCAATATTGCGATGGTGGGCAAGTACACCGATTTTTCCGATAGCTACAAATCGCTCAACGAAGCGCTGCGACATGCGGGACTTAAAAACCATGCCAAGGTCAATATTAGCTATGTGGATTCAGAAGAAATCACGGCAGCCAATGTCAACCAGCTCGATAAGTTCGATGCGGTGCTCGTGCCCGGCGGCTTTGGCGAGCGCGGCGTAGAAGGCAAGATTACGGCGGTCGGCTATGCACGGACGCAAAAAATCCCGTACCTTGGCATTTGCCTTGGTATGCAAGTTGCGACGATTGAATTTGCCCGCAACGTCGCAGGCCTTGCTGGCGCGAACAGTACGGAGTTTGACAAAGATGCCAAGCATCCCGTGATTGCTTTGATTACGGAGTGGAAAGATTCAGACGGCACAGTGAAAGTGCGAGATGAAAAATCTGACCTTGGCGGCACGATGCGTCTTGGTGCGCAAAGCTCTGACGTTGCCAAGGGCACACTGGCACATAGCATTTATGGCGACGTCGTGACCGAGCGTCACCGCCATCGCTATGAGGCAAACGTAAATTATTTGGATCAGCTTCGCAAGGCGGGAATGGTTATTTCGGCATTGACTCAAGCCGAGCAATTGACCGAAATTGTCGAACTGCCAAAGTCAGTACATCCGTGGTTTATTGGCGTGCAGTTTCACCCCGAATTCAAGTCCACGCCTTGGGACGGGCATCCACTCTTCAATGCCTATATTGCGGCAGCGTTGGAGCAAAAATTAGGAACGCTTCAATGAAACTTTGCGGCTTCGACATCGGCTTAGATAAGCCATTCTTTTTGATCGCAGGCACTTGCTCGATTGAAGGTATGGAGATGTCGATTGAAGTGGCAGGGCGGCTTAAAGAGATCGCTAGCAGTCTTGGCATCCCTTTTATTTACAAAGGGTCATTTGATAAAGCGAATCGCTCTTCGGGTACGACTAAACGTGGCGTTGGTATCGGACAAGGTCTCAAGATACTAGATGAAGTTCGCAAACAAATTGGCGTGCCTGTTTTGACTGATGTGCATGATGCGGATCAAGTTCAGGAAGTGGCAAGCGTGGTCGATGTGTTGCAAACGCCCGCGTTCTTGTGCCGCCAAACCGATTTCATCCGCGCCGTGGCGCAATCTGGTAAGCCTGTCAATATTAAAAAAGGGCAATTCTTAGCGCCTTGGGATATGAAGAATGTGATTGACAAAGCCCGTCAAGCCGCACTGGATAAGGGTTTGCAGAGCGACAACTTTATGGCGTGCGAGCGCGGCGTGAGTTTTGGCTACAACAACTTGGTGGCCGATATGACGAGTCTTGCCGAGATGCGAAATACAGGCGCCCCCGTGGTGTTTGATGTGACGCACTCGGTGCAAAAGCCAGGCGGTTTGGGAGCCGTATCGGGCGGTGCTCGCGCGATGGTGCCTGTGTTGGCCCGTGCTGGTGTTGGCGTAGGCGTCAGCGGCCTGTTTATGGAAACGCATCCTAATCCCGCCGAGGCGTGGTCGGATGGTCCCAATGCTGTGCCGCTCAAGCATATGCACGCGCTGCTTGCGTCGTTGGTGGATTTAGATCGCGTGGTGAAAAAGCATGCAGCCAATGGATTTTTAGAGAATAATTTCGAAGCTTAATTTAAACCTAAGGAGAAAAGCATGAGTGCAATTGTTGATATCGTTGGACGTGAAATTTTGGATAGCCGCGGTAACCCTACGGTAGAGTGCGACGTGCTACTTGAAAGCGGCGTGATGGGGCGCGCTGCTGTGCCATCTGGTGCATCGACGGGTTCTCGCGAAGCGATTGAGCTGCGTGATGGTGACAAGCAGCGCTATGGTGGCAAGGGTGTGCTTCGTGCTGTTGAGTACATCAATACTGAAATTTCAGAAGCCGTTTTGGGCTTGGATGCTAGCGAACAAGCTTTTCTTGATCGCACGTTGATTGATCTTGACGGTACAGAAAATAAGAGCCGTTTAGGTGCGAATGCCATGTTGGCTGTGAGTATGGCTGTCGCACGTGCCGCAGCTGAAGAAGCAGGTTTGCCGCTGTATCGCTACTTTGGCGGGTCGGGCGCGATGCAAATGCCTGTGCCAATGATGAATGTGATCAATGGCGGGGCACATGCCAACAACAATCTTGACTTGCAAGAGCTCATGATTATTCCAGTGGGCGCCCCATCGTTTCGCGAAGCGATTCGCTACGGCGCTGAAGTGTTCCATGCGCTCAAAAAAATCATTGCCGATAAGGGTATGAGCATTGCTGTTGGTGATGAAGGTGGCTTTGCGCCTAGCGTGGCAAACCACGAAGCGGCGATTCAAATGATTTTGGATGCTATCTCTGCGGCGGGCTATACCGCTGGCGAGCATATTGTTCTGGGTCTTGACTGCGCCGCATCTGAGTTTTACAAAGATGGCAAATATGAATTGAAAGCCGAGGGCCTGAGCCTTACCGCGCAAGAGTGGACGGATATGCTAGCTACTTGGGTAGATAAGTATCCCATCATTAGCATTGAAGATGCGATGGCTGAAGGTGATTGGGATGGCTGGAAAATTGTGACGGATCGATTGGCCAGCAAAGTGCAAATCGTTGGCGATGATTTGTTCGTGACCAATACCAAGATTTTGAAGGAAGGCATTGACAAAAAGATTGCCAATTCGATCCTCATCAAAATCAATCAAATTGGCACGTTGACTGAGACTTTTGCGGCGATTGAAATGGCGAAGCGAGCAGGGTATACCGCCGTCATTAGCCATCGCAGCGGTGAAACAGAGGACAGCACCATTGCAGACATTGCGGTTGGTACCAATGCAGGGCAAATCAAAACAGGTTCATTGTCGCGTTCAGATCGCATGGCGAAATACAACCAGTTGCTGCGCATCGAAGAAGATTTGGGCGATATCGCTAGCTATCCTGGCCGCGCAGCGTTTTACAACCTGAAGTAATCCGCTGGCATTGCGTTAGGCCTTATGTCATATGGCTTCTAGACTCACTACTTACATCCTGCTTGCGCTGCTCTTGGTCTTCCAAGGGCAGCTGTGGATAGGGCGGGGTAGTGTTTTTCATGTGCGTGAGCTAGAGCGTAAGTTTGCGGCGCAAGAGCATAAGAATGCTGAAGCAAAAAAACAAAACGAACGCTTATTGGCAGATATTCGCGATCTGAAAGATGGCATGGGCTTGATTGAAGATCGGGCTCGGCATGAGCTTGGCATGATTAAACCCAACGAGATATTTGTTCAATATGCCAAATGAACCCACCCCTCATGCGGACGAGCCACATGGCTGGCAAGCTTGGTGTGAGTGCTGTGATGATCCCGCCAGCGAGCGGCGTTTATTTCGGGCCCGCTTGTCCTTGCAGGGCAAAGCTTATATTTTTGGCGGGACGACTGATGATGCGGGCATAAATAACATGGCTGCATCAATCACATCAAAGTTATAAAGCTGGCCGCAAAAGTCGCAATTCACTTGGATGCCCTCGCGCTCTTCAATCATGCGTTCGGCTTCTGTTTGACCTAGGCTACGAATGGTTTTAGCCACACGGTCTCTAGAGCAAGTGCAGTGAAAGCGGGGTGCAGGCTGGGCAGGCGCATAACGTGCAATAGGCTCATCCCAAAACAAGCGGTGCAAGATCTCTTCGATGCTAAGACTGAGCAACTCCTCACGCTTAATGGAGGCCGTTAAAGTGGCTATGCGATTGAAGTCCTCGTTTTTACCAATTTGGTCTTCGTTTTCGGTGCTGGTCAAAGCGCCCGCTAAATTATTCTCACCTTTAAGTGGCATACGCTGGATCAAAATGCCTACAGCCATGTCCGTATCCGCAGCCAATACCAGTTTGGTATCTAGCTGCTCTGATTGCAACATGTAATGCTCTAACACCTCGGCAAAAGACTCAAGTGGCACGCCTTGGTCGTCATAAAGCGGCACGATGCCTTGGTACGCTTGCTGGCCTTGGAATTTGACTTCTGGATCAAGCGTAATGGCGCAGCGTGCTTGGTTGCCAGCGTTGATCAGTTGGCTAAAAGATTCACTGCCCGAGAGGGCGTGTACAACTTTTGCAGTTGCACGGAATGACAGGTCGGACGCTACCTCGACCACCGCTAGCTTAATGGGACTCATATCCCTCTTTTCACCGCCCATGACTTGCAAAATCAACGAGCCATTGAATTTAATATTGCTATGCATGAGCACGGCGGCAGCGGTCATTTCGCCCAATAGGTTTTGAACGGCGATGGGGTAGTCCTGTTTGCGGCGGAGAATCTCTTGCCATGAGTCCGTTAGCCGAACGATGGCGCCGCGAACGGGAAGACCTTCAAAAATAAATTTATGCAGTTCTGACATCTTGTTTAATCTCTGAGCGTTCAATCACGTATCTTTTTGAGTCCATTGGCAAAGCGCGGACCGTTTTCTTGGTA
>CANBRV010000135.1 GCA_947372005.1 Comamonadaceae bacterium
GAAGACACAGGCGCGATGCTGCGCTTTTTGGATGCCCAGCCAGAAGCGAATGCACAAATGGTGAGCGCCACAGGTTATTGCATGAGTGGTCCGTTTGTATTTGCAGCGGCGGCAGAGTTTCCTGAGCGCTTCAAATCGATTGCGGCTATCCACCCTGCCCGTATGGTGACGGAGCACGCCGACTCGCCGCACCTGATTGGTAGCAAGCTCAAATGCGAGACCTACATCGCCTGCGCCGAGATTGACATCTGGGCGCCACCCGCCACCATCAAAGTTTTAGAAGATGCACTAACAGCAGCCCAGACGCCGTATCGCCTAGAGTGGTATGGCGCTTGCGAGCACGGATTTGTATTTCCGAAGCGCCCCATCTACAACCAAGCCGCGGCAGAGCGGCATTGGGAGCGATTGTTTGAGCTTTGGCGGCGGACGATTGGGTAGGCAACACCATGACAACCGAAGCTTTCATTTATGACGCCATTCGCACGCCCCGTGGCAAAGGCAAGAAGGACGGCAGTTTGCACGAGGTCATGCCCATCAATTTGCTGACGGGTGTTTTGACTGAACTACAGCGGAGAAATGATTTCGACACAGCGGCAGTCGATGACGTCGTGATGGGGGTTGTCTCACCCGTGGGCGAGCAAGGCTCGGTAATAGCAAAAATTGCGGCGCTAAAAGCTGGCTGGGACTACCGCGCATCGGGCGTGCAAATCAACCGCTTTTGTGCATCGGGTTTAGAAGCCGTCAATATGGCCGCACAAAAAGTGCGCTCGGGCTGGGAAGACTTGGTCGTGGCAGGCGGCGTAGAGTCCATGTCCAGAGTCCCCATTGGTTCAGATGGCGGCGCATGGTCTGAAGACCCTGAGACCAGCCGCGCAGTGCACTTTGTGCCGCAAGGCATTGGCGCGGATTTGATTGCCACTATCGAGGGTTTTGGCCGCGCCGACGTGGATGCGTACGCGCTGGAGTCCCAGCGCCGCGCCGCGTTTGCTAGGGATGCGGGCTATTTCAAAGGCTCCATCGTGCCTGTGAAAGATGCAGAGGGCCAGGTGCTCTTGGACGCGGACGAATTCATCAAACCCCACACCACGCTAGAAGGCCTTGGAGCGCTGCGTCCTGCGTTTGAGCAAATGGGCGCGGCAGGATTTGATGCTGTGGCGCTGGCGCGTTATCCCGAAATAGAGCACATCATTCACGTGCACCACGCAGGCAATTCGTCGGGCATTGTGGACGGCGCGGCGGCTGTGCTGATTGGCAGCGAATCGGCTGGCAAGGCACATAAACTCGTGCCTAGAGCCCGCATCGTCGCGGCAGCGCTATCGGGCGCAGACCCCACCATCATGCTGACAGGCCCCATGCCAGCGGCGCGCAAAGCGCTGGCCAAAGCGGGGATGACGATGGACCAAATCGACCTGATTGAGATCAACGAAGCCTTTGCAGCAGTTGCCATGCGCTTCATGAAAGAGATGAATGTGCCGCACGAAAAAGTCAACGTCAACGGCGGCGCAATTGCCATGGGGCATCCGCTGGGCGCTACAGGCTCAATGATTTTGAGCACGCTAATTGACGAGCTGCACCGCCGCAAACTGCGCTACGGCATGGCGACGCTGTGCGTGGGGGCGGGGATGGGGATTGCGACTATTGTTGAGAGAATTTAGAGTCGTTTCTGCGCGAAAAGCTAGCCACCCACAAACTCCCAATTGCTCGTCAATGATTTAGCATGGCTAAATGTAAGCGGGGTATGTTTTTCACTTTTGTAGAATCTTTTCTGCTACTTGCTTGTTTGCTTTCATTTTTTCTTGTGCGGCAGTTTGCGCCACTTTCGTCGCTTGTAAAACCTTATTTAGATCATCCTCTACCTCACTGGCCCGATTAACAAGTGCCGTCAACTCGTCCTTTTGCCTTACGCTTGTAAACATGAGTTGATTGCCTTTCATGAACAGCTTACCCGATTGTCGTGAACTCCACTCGAGTACGGCAGAAATAGCCTCTACCCACGCAGTCTGATTTCGATCTAGGTCACTGTATATCTTGACTGTGGCCGCCCTTCCTACTGCAACTTCAGACATTGCACCAGTCTTGAAATTACCAGAGGGGAGCTCATTTAAATAGCGGTCAAGTTCAGTCAGATAGGTTTGCAATAACAATCGACGTTCCGCTAGTAGCGCACGGAACTGTGCAACCGTCGCCTTGGCCGTTGCCAAACCAGAAGGCGAAGTAATATTCTCACTGGACAGAGTCGAATTTAAATCCACCTTGTCAACACGAGCCGCCAACTCATTAAACGATGCAGCGTGCCTTTCTGAAAACTCCAGCATTTGCTGAAGTTGCTGCTTAGATTGCTGCTCTTCGGTAATAGCAACAGCAAAATTGCTGCCGACGAGCAGGCACATTAAAACGCCAATCAGAAGTTGCGCCAATGCCCTTGCCATATCACCGCGTCGCTTTATTACGATCCAAGCTATCAAGGCAAACACGAACAGTGCAACTAAGTTTCGCGCTAGGCTCTCGCCCGCCTGAAAGGCCGTCGAATGTCCGAAGGGTATTGCTACGAAAGGGAACGCAAATGCGATAGCGATGAGAGCGTAGCCCAAGCTGTGAAGTTTATAAGCTAATGTTGATGCAATGGGACTGAGTGGAATTGGAAGAGACGTCATACATTGATCCTTCTGAAGATGCTAATGCGATATGCATTCATTTTATGAATCTTAAAAAAATTTGAATTGGAAATCGCTACTTAATCTAATTGCAACTTTCACTACCAAGCTCTCAAACGGCAGATGCGCGATTGACTCAATGGGTGATGACGAAAGCTGTACGGCATGCGTCAACGCGATCGCTCAATGTTTGACACAAGGGGTTAGGTTCTTTAGTTCACGCATAGAAAGGAGTCTTCAGAACAAGGAATTGAAGGAGCGTCACCGTCCAGTAAACCGCAGCGCTAAATCCTAGAAGTAGGAGAATTCTCACAATCTTTATGCGCCAGCTTGCAACGCTGGCAAACCACATGAGCCGCACATTCTTGGCAAGGCACTCTGCGCTACGGACTTGCAGCAACGCGGGCAAGTCTCGATTGATGGACATTATCTCCAAGCCGAGTTCCTCCTTTGGGGCTAGATTTTCAAAAATCAGCATATGTCGATCATCACCGTCGGTTCTTTCTTCGTAAGACCTAACAGGCCACAGGTTCAGATATTGAGGCTTCCAATTGAAGACCAACTCCACTTTGTGTGCAGTGTCACGCCCAGTATTGATGACTTTGATTGATGCTGTATGAACCATCTGGGTAGGCCGAAGAATAGTCCCCTGAGCGTCGCGAAGCGGCTCTTGAATTAGAAAGTTGAACGAGTGTGGAGACGTCCAAATCAGTTTTGCTCGTGGCTTAATACCAACATTAAGTAGCCAAGTTACGAAGGGCACAAGCAAAGAGACGATTTCTTTCCCATAGTCGGCTACGTTAATCATTTGACAGACTCATAAAGAATGATTTGAATGACGATGAACATAATGCATACCGTAAAACCTGCAACATAAAACTGCCATGACGATATGAATTCATTTTGTAAAACCTTTGAAAGTGATTTGAATCGAGTTTAGCCACTTAATCCAACTGCAACTTCCGCTGCCGAATCAGCTTCGCCCACTTCTCGTTTTGAGACTTCACTCAACGCCTTCATACGCCTCGGTAATGTGGTGATAAACCCGCCCCTGAAAGAAGCGTGTGAGGACAGATTCTGTTGCTGCTACGGCCTTAGCCCTTTGCGGGCTAGCCAGCGCCACGTCAATGCTTGCGCGGTTTGGATAGGTGATAGCAAGAATAAGCGGCATCTGGGGTGCTCCCTCGTCGCGCTCATTTTCAAAGCAAACTCTCACTGAAATCACGCTAGGAAAAGACTTCCAATGAGGCAGAATTTCGGTCGAGACGGCAGCGCGAAAATTGGCAGTCTCGCCAGCGTTAATGAGACCCTCGAAAAAGGCGTATCTAGTAATCATGTCGGAATTATTCCCCTGTTGTGTTAATCAACTATTTCCAAAATCGAAATAGTTCAATTGGAAAGATCAAACTGGCATTGCGGAGCGGTGAAAGCTCACAATCTTCCAGCCCTGCTCACGCTTGGCGACCACAAAGGTGACGCGTCCAAAAACGTCTTGCGTCTTGCCATCTACGGTCACCACAAGCTTGTCTAGTGCCGTGATTACAAACGCTGCATCACCAGCAGGAGTTATGGAACTTTCGACAAGCGTGGCTACGAAACGTCTACTCCCAAGAAAAGCGCCCTGAAAGTATTTTTTGATGTCTTCTGGTTTTGTGGTGATGGCTTTACTGCCCGTACCTATAAAGACGGCATCGGCTGCGTACAAATCGACGATGGTATCGACATCTGCCTCCGTGAACGCCTTGGTCCAGCGCTCAACTACCTGAAATGCATCCTCTTTTGATCCTGCAATTGCCGAAGAACAAAGAAATAAAGCGAGTGCGGACAAGCACAGAATCTTGAATTTACGCATACGGAGCCTTAGGTTAATAGTTGGACAGTCAGTCTACACCACTGAACATAGCTCTTCAGCTGACTCTGGCACGACAGACTAGGGCTTTGCGTGCAGCTAGCGGGGCTATCATTTGCCGTATGGACCAAACAACCTCTGACCTTCTCACACAAACCAACGCTGGCGCACCTATGGGTGATTTGATGCGCCGCTATTGGGTGCCTATTCTTGGCTCGGATGAAATTAAAGAGCCCGACGGTGCGCCTGTTCGCGTCAAGATTTTGGGCGAAAAGCTTTTGGCATTTCGCGACAGCGAAGGCGTGGCCGCACTGATCTCGGAGTTTTGCACACACCGCGGTGTGTCGCTGTTTTTTGGTCGTAATGAGGAGTGCGGCATTCGCTGCTCGTACCACGGGCTCAAGTTTGATCGTACGGGCGCGTGCGTGGATGTGCCCTCTGCCAAAGGCCAAGAGCAAGTGATGGAACGCATGCGAATCAAAGCCTATCCGTGCATTGAAAGGGGCGGCATCGTGTGGGCCTTTATGGGTAAGGCTTCCGAGCAACCCGAACCGCCAGCCCTTGAGTGGTGTACCTTGCCAGCCAGTCATGTGTTTGTGAGTCGCCGCCTACAGCAAAGCAATTATTTGCAAGCGATTGAAGGCGGCATCGATACGGCGCATGTGTCTTACGTTCACAAATACGAAGTGGACATTGACCCCATGCACAAAGGCGTGAAGGCGCTGGACTACATCAAGGCCGACGGCAACGTGGTGTTTGAGATTGAAAAAAGTGCGCACGGCCTCACCATGTACGGACGCAGGAATGGTGATCTCAACAGCGAAGGGATTGCCGACTCTTATTACTGGCGCATCACGCAGTTCGTCTTCCCGTGGTTTACGCTAATTCCGCCGTTTGGCGACCACTCGCTCGGCGGTCATGTGTGGGTGCCAGCGGATGACGAGAACTGCTGGGCATGGAGCATCAACTATCGCCCCGATAAGCCGCTGTCGGAGCACGAACTGGGTGAGATGAAGGCGGGCTTTGGCATCCACGTGAAGTACGAGGAACCGCCTGCTGGACAACCCATGACGTGGCGTCCGTACAAGAACAAAGACAACGACTATTTGATTGATCGGCAAGCGCAAAAAGACAAGCGCTCGTACAGCGGCATTTTTGGCTTTTCGGAGCAAGATGCGTCGCTGCAAGAAAGCATGGGGCCGATTCAAGATCGCACCGCCGAGCGGCTTTTGTCCACCGACAAGGGCATCGTGATGGCGCGGCGTATGCTGCAAGAGGCTGCGCTTGGTTTAGCCAATGGCATCGAACCACCTGCCTTGGCTGCAGCGTCGCATTCTGTCAGGGCTGCAGGCGTGATGCTACCTAAAGAGCTTGACCCTAAACCGTGGGCACGCGACAAGATTGAAAACGTGGCCGGCAAGCCGATCTACTCTATTTAACTAGGTAAGGACACCTTATGAAACTCATCATCCGCACTGCCATCAAACTTACGGGGATTAGCCTTGCTGCGCTTGGCCTAGCGGCTAGTTCTCTCGCGCAAGAATGGTCACCCACCAAACCCGTACGCATCATCGTTCCCATCATTGGCAGCACCAACGATGTGGTCGCACGCATGATTGCGCCCAAGCTACAAGAAGCCATTGGTCAACCCGTGGTCGTAGAAAACAAAGCGGG